>JAFTLE010000028.1 GCA_017452895.1 Clostridia bacterium | reverse complement strand
TATGTACTTTTTTCATCACAGACCGCTTGTATTTTTCATCACCTTCTTTTTGCTGACGCTGACTCTCTCCGTAAGTTTGTCACACCGCGCTAAAATTCTGACGCTTTCAATTTTCGCCATCGCATCGCTGATTCTTTTAGTACTGCCCGTACTCCTTCGCGTACGGGCTTTTCGCCGTCCTCTTGCCCTCTGCCTTGCCGTTGTCTTTTCTCTGCTCGTCGCCCTGTTTGGCATCGATGCGCGCTTTGAGACCTTTCGTCCGCTCTACGGCACTCCCATCACGGCAGAGGCACGCATTGATAAAATCACGGGAAACGATTTTACCCTCCGTGCGGACTGCACGCTTCTTTCAACGAATGGAGATGACTGCAAGGCGAAGATTAAATGCAGCTTCCCCGCCGCGACCCAACTTGAAGAAAACGACCGCTTCACTGCTACCCTTACGCTGCTTCCTCTGGACAAGCAGTATGCTTACGCAATCGCCGACGGATTTTATTGCTCCGCGACCGACGTCACGGATATCACTCTGATTGAGAAGGGCGACACGACCCTTTCGTCGCGTTTCTCCGCACTCAGGGATAAGCTTTCCGCGCGCATCACCCGTTCTGTCAGCGGCGAGGGCGGAAATCTTCTCTCCGCGCTTTTGCTCGGTGAGCGGGATTCGCTTTCGGGTTTAACCGATCTGAACTTCCGCCGCATTGGTATTACGCACATTCTGGCACTCAGCGGAATGCACCTTTCGATCCTTACGGGTGCGCTTTATTTTCTGCTCCGTCGCCTCTCCGTGCCGCGCTCCTTGCGCATTGCATCCGCCGTGCTCCTCGTTCTGTTTTATGTGGCGATCACGGATTTTTCCTCCTCCATTTTACGCGCAGGCTTTATGCTTTTAATGACGGGTGCATCCTTTTTCGTCGCCAGACGGACAGATACGGTCACCTCACTCTTCTTTTCGGTCTTTCTCATCTGCCTGCTCACACCGTGGGCTGTCTACGATGCAGGACTTTGGCTTTCTATGTTCGGCGTAATCGGACTTCTTTTTGCCTCCTTTTATTTTGACGGTCAAGGCAAAAAGAAGAAAAGGGGGAAGCCGCATCGCGCCGTCGCCTTATTGCGCGGCATTCTGTTTATGTTCATTTGTTCGGTTTGCGCCTCGTTAATGACGCTTCCGCTTTCCGCTCTTTATTTTGGAGAAACCTCTCTTATCGCTCCCTTTGCAAACCTGATATTTTCACCTCTTCTGACGTTTTGCATCTATCTTGCAATCCTTCTTCTCCTTTTGCCGTTACCCTCTGCTGTCGCTTCATACGCAACGGGGTTTTGTAACGGTATTCTTGATTTGGCAGACCTTTTTGCGGAGCCATCCGGTATTTTCGTAAGCCTTTCGCATCCCTTTCTTCTGTCCTCCGTTCTTCTCACCTTTCTTGCACTGCTTCTTTTGCTTTCTTCACGCATCCGATCCTGGCGCGCGCCGCTTTTGATCCTTCTCACCTTCTGCACGGCGCTTGCGGGCTTTCTGGCAGTTGACGCAAAACGCCGCGATGCCTATCTTGAAATGACTGTTCTTTCAGAAAGTAACGGCGACTATCTTCTCCTTTCCGAAAAAGAGGGGAGTCTTCTCGTCGATATGACCTCGTTTTCAAAGACGTCTGTATCGGATGCTCTCGCTATTATGGACGAAAAGCGAATGACAGAGCTCGACTATTATCTCCCGACTCATTACTCCTACCGTCTATATGACGCCATCGAAAAGCTTGCGGTCAACGTTAAGCTCTACACACTGCTCCTGCCACCCACGGTCAGCGAAGGCGAGGAGCTTATCAAAGAAGAGATTCTGTCTCTTGCCGAGCAGCACGGAATCCAAACGGTTGAGCTTCCGCAGGATGGCGCGTATTCGGTTGCGGGCGGAACGCTTTCTCTTTTGGGACGGAGCGAGGACTTTCCCTACGGGATACTCACCTTCACCTATCGGGACGAACTGTATACCTTCCTACGCTACAGACAACTGCGGGATGACTATAAAAATGCCGCCACGGTGGTGGCGGCAAGTGACTCTTTGTTTTTGAACTGTTTGTATCTCAGAGAGATTTATATTCACGATCAAAACGGATCCAATATGAAGCTCTTTCTGTGCGGATGCGAGCAGAGCGCCGAAATCTCCCACAATAAAAACACTGATATTGAGAAGGTGTCAACGCTCTTTATCCGTGAATCCGTAACGATCCGCGTCAAACGTTAAAGCGAAACAGAACGACGTCGCCGTCCTCCATCACGTACTCTTTTCCCTCACTGCGTAAAAGACCCTTTTCCTTCACAACGTTCATATTGCCTTCGCGGATCAGGTCCTCGTATGCAACGACCTCGGCACGGATGAAGCCGCGCTCAAAATCGCTATGGATCTTACCTGCGGCACCCGGTGCCTTCGTGCCCTTCGTGATCGTCCAGGCACGCACCTCCTTCGGTCCTGCGGTCAGGAAGCTGATCAGACCGAGCAGGCGATAGCTTGCACGGATCAGCTTATCAAGCCCGCTTTCGGGAATGCCCAGCTCCTCCAGAAATGCTTGCTTTTCCTCGCCCTGCATATCCGAAAGTTCTGCCTCAATCTCCGCGCATACGGCAATCAGCCCCGCATTTTCACTTGCAGCAAATTCACGCAACTTCAGATACGCGGCATTCTGTTCCAGTGCGTCGGATGCAAGATCGTCCTCGGCTACGTTTGCAACATAAATAACAGGCTTCAGCGTCAAAAGACGCGCCTCGTATAAAAGTGCACTCTCATCCTCGTCAAGCTCGACGGTGCGGGCGCATTTTCCGTTTTCAAGCGCTTCGTATACCTTCTCGAGCGCGGCAACCTCTGCCGCCAGGGATTTATCATTTTTCACAAGCTTGCGCACACGGTCAAGACGGCGCTCAACGATCTCCATATCCGAAAAAATCAACTCAAGATTGATTGTCTCAACGTCGCGCAAGGGGTCGACCTTTCCGTCCACGTGTATGATATTTTCGTCCTCAAAGCAACGAACCACGTGTACGATTGCATCCACCTCACGGATGTGCGACAGGAACTTGTTTCCGAGTCCTTCACCCTTGGATGCACCGCGCACAAGCCCCGCAATGTCAACGAACTCAATCACAGCAGGCGTATACTTTTCGGGGTCGTACATCTCCGCCAGCTTATCCAGCCGTGCATCGGGCACGGGAACGATACCGACGTTCGGATCAATGGTGCAAAAGGGATAGTTTGCCGACTGCGCACCCGCATTTGTCAGCGCGTTAAAAAGCGTACTCTTTCCAACGTTCGGAAGTCCTACGATACCAAGCTTCATATCTTCACCTCAAAAGTTTTCATCGTTTACCGTAGTAGTATAGCATATTTAAAGAAGAAAATCAATCCTTTTTCCGTTTTTCGTTTTCTTTCATAATTTGTCCACAGTTTTTTCAAAATTCATAGTTTGTTCACCATTTCGTGACGGTTTCGTTATATAATAGTGCCGAGATTTTTAATATTCATCCTCTATTTTTTCTATAACGGAGGTCTATTTGTGAACACAAAATTACTTGTGATTGACAGCGATCCCGCATTTTGCGAGAGTGCCCGTCAATATTTTGAGAAAGAGGGCTACAAGGTCAAGACCGCGGGCAACGGCGTTGATGGGATTAACTTTTACAGGATTTACGAGCCGGATCTTGTCATCCTCGACATTTTAATGCCGCAAAAGGACGGCTGGCAGGTCTGCCGCGAAATTCGTGAGGGCTCCAAAAAACCGATTATCATGACGAGTATGAAGGACGAGCTCTTCGACAAGGTTTTAGGGCTTGAGCTCGGCGCTGACGACTTTATGGTCAAGCCCTTCGATTTCAAGGAGTTATCCGCACGCATCAAAGCGGTGCTTCGCCGCTGTCAGAGTGACACCGCAGGCCCGAAGGAAGAGGCGGTACGCTACGAGAATATCGAGATTTCTCTGCAAAGATACGAGCTGAAGTTGAACAGCAGAATTATCAGCATCCCGCCGAAGGAGCTGGAGCTTCTCTACTTCCTCGCCTCAAACTGCAACCGTGTTTTCACGCGCGATCAGCTCCTCGACAAGGTATGGGGCTTTGACTATCTCGGCGACTCCCGCACGGTTGACGTGCATGTCAAGCGTCTACGTGAGAAGCTGAATGGCATCTCCGACAAATGGGCGCTCAAGACCGTCTGGGGCGTCGGCTATAAATTTGAAATTTTCCAGTGAACAATGGGCTGTTACGATATTTCAAGAATAAGAAAACAGAGGGCTGAGTTCAGCCCTCTGTTTTCTTGAGCGCATCCAGAATGCACGCAACCGTTAATTTGATCTGCTCGTGATTTGAGATCGTCGGCACGCCGTCGCCGTCCTGTGCGCCGTACATACCGAAATAGGCGTGGCAACCGCCCGCAATCACCGCCTCGGTAAAGTCGCTTGGCAGATTTGACTTGTTTTCGTCATACTTTTTGCGATCCAGCACCTTATCTTCAGTTCCGTAGACCGAAAGCACCCGAAGCTCGCTGTCGGAAAGATCTGCCGTGGAATAAGAGGCAAGCAAAACCAGCCCCTTGTACTCATCCGTATGCTTTTCAAGATAGGATGCCGCCATCGAGCCGCCAAGCGAGTGACCGCCGATATACCAATCCGTAATCTGCGGATAGCTTTCCCTGATTCCGTCCGCCGCGTTGACATCAAGCACCGCGAGACGCAACGGCATCTTCACAAGCACGCACAGGATCCCCTCTCGCGCCAACGCCGCCAAAAGCGGCTGATACGCGTTGTGGTCTACCTTGCCGCCGGGATAAAAGATAAAACCTACCGTCGCCCCCTGTGGCTCAAACACTACGTCACCGCCGTCAAGCTCTGAGACCGTAATATTCTCCTCGGGCCAAAAGGGCACGACCGCCCCCTCGTCCGCGCGGTAATAATCAAATACGTAAATGGCGCAAGCTCCGAAAACGAGCAAAAGCATAGCGAGCGTCGTCCCCGCTATGATCCATATTCTTCGTTTGGTCATATGCTTCATTACCTCACTCTCCATACGGCGATTCCGCCGCACGTTTATATTTTTGCGCGCTCCCTCAGCGCAAGATAGCACGCATAGGGAACCCTGAGCGTTCCCTTCCCAATACCAAGCCCGATATCAGGCTTCGTCGTTCCGTGAAAATCACTTCCCCCACTGCAAAGCAGGTTGAACTGCTCGGCTATGCGGAGCGATTTTTTCGTCGTTTCCCCGTCATAGGTTGCGTAATAGCATTCTATTCCGCACAGCCCCTTGGCGGTGCTTAAAAATCCAACGAGCGCTTGCTCGCTGAGGTTCAGAAAGGGGTGCGCCAGCACGGGAACGGCACCGATCGATTTGATAAAAGCGATAATTTCCGCCGCCGTTAGTCGCGCGGGCTCTTGATAATGCCCCGCCGATTTTGAAAGAAGCGTATCAAAGCCTTCCTTGACGGAGCCGATATACCCCTTTTTTACCATAGCGGTTGCAATGTGCGCCCGATTCACCTTCCCGTTTGGTGTCAGGCCCTTGATTTCCTCATAGTCGAGGCAGTAGCCCGCACGGTTTAGCGAATCAATCAGCGCAATATTGCTCGCTTCCTTCCGTCGGTTCACGCTCTCCATCCGCTCGGACACCCTGCCAAACGCCTCAGGCGGAATAAAAAGCCCGAGGATATGTAGCTCCGTTCCCTGATAATCGACCGAAAACTCAGCCCCCGGAACGATCTCGATATCCTTCCCTCTCGCCGCGGCAATAAAATCCCGCAATCCGTCAACCGTATTGTGGTCGGTCAGTGCCACGGCAGAAAGCCCCGCTTCGATTGCACCGTCAACGATCTCTTCAGGGGTACAGGTCCCATCCGAAAAAAACGAATGTGTATGTAAATCACAAAACATAATCGCCCCTCCGTAATACTCTGAAATCATTATACCAAAAATATATGAATTCTTCAATATCGTTTTAAAATTTGCCGCCACCTATGCGTTAAGCGACGTTTGTAAAGCCTTTGGACTTTAAATCTGACTGGACTTTTTGAAGCTTTCCTGATATAATTTTAAAAAAACTTGCTCGAAATTTTGGAGCAGTCCAAACTTGATGAAGGTAACACGACGAATGACAAAACGATCTTTCTTCGAATATTGCTTAAATACGTACGGTACAGCAGCGGACTATCCTTTCGATGAGGATTTTGAAACGGCGGTGCTACGGCACAAGGATACCTACAAGTGGTATGCGATCGTAATGAAAGTATCCCGTCGTAAATTTGGACTTAAAATCGACGAGGTCGTTGACGTTGTGAATCTTAAGCAGCCGATCGAGATGAACGGCTCGTTTGGGGCGGAGGACGGTGTCTATCCAGCCCATCATATGAATAAGCTCCATTGGGTCTCGGTGCTTTTACCCGATGCGCCCGATGATGTGGTTTCCTTTCTCACAAACGCAAGCTTTGAAGCAACCAAGCACAAAAAGGCGCGGTAACCCTTCACTTCTGCTTCTTTTTTGGCGAACGAGATAAAATTCTTATTCCAAATAAAGCAGCAATCCAAGCCCTTCCGAGATGATGAACATCAGTATCGGCGAGGTTTTTTTCTTTTTGATCTTTTTAAATATGGGGGGCGATTCCGGCCAAGATCGCCAAAACAATGATAAAGAACGGCAGCACTACACCAAGCTTCGCTACAAGTGAGCCGAAAATACCTCGCTGCGTCGAGCTGCCAAAGGCAAAGGCAACCTCAAAGAGGGTCAGAAATGATTTCAGATAGATCATTTCGTATCCTCCCTTTTTGCTTCATTTGCTTCAAAAAGTGAATAACATATCTGTTCGTCAAAATACGACATATAATGCAATGGTGCTTCACCAAACCTACAGAGGAGGTAATCTTATGAATAGACAAAATCCGTTTATGCGAAGCACAGGCGATCGTCACTGCAACAACTGTCAAAAAGCTTGTCCGAATGACCGCAATGATCAGCAGTGCTGTTGCGATGATGATAGAGATAAAAATCCGTGTGTAGTCTGCCCGCCGGGTCCTATAGGTCCGCAGGGACCCGAAGGGCCGAGAGGCCCCATCGGTCCGCAAGGACCCCAAGGATCACGAGGTGAAACGGGTGCTGAAGGTCCGATCGGACCAATCGGACCGCGCGGTCCCGAGGGAGAAAGAGGCGAAACAGGATTGCCGGGTCCGCAGGGACCCGCAGGAGAGAGGGGGCCGCAAGGACCCATCGGTGCTCAGGGACCGCAGGGTGATGCGGGTCCCGCAGGCCCTGAGGGCCCCTCGGGAGAAGTTGGACCGATCGGTCCCCAAGGACCGCAAGGAGCACAAGGCCCCGCAGGGGACGTAGGTCCTGCAGGTCCGCAAGGTCCTGCAGGAGAGAGAGGTCCCGCAGGACCGCAAGGCCCAATCGGTCCTCAGGGTCCCAGCGGGGACATCGGTCCTGTCGGTCCGCAAGGTCCGGTAGGGGCGGCAGGTCCCACAGGTCCGCAAGGTCCGCAAGGTCCCCAGGGGCCTCAAGGTGATGTGGGTCCCATTGGTCCGCAAGGTCCCACAGGTGCTACGGGTCCCCAAGGACCGCAAGGTCCCGTAGGTCCGCAGGGACCTGTAGGGGATACGGGCGCACAAGGTCCTCAGGGGCTCCCCGGAGGCGTATTGAGTTATGCTGACTTTTACGCCTTGATGCCGCCCGACAACGCGGCAAGCGTAGCCCCGGGAACCGACGTCAGCTTTCCGCAGAACGGTCCGATCGCCAATACGAATATCGGTCGCCTCGGTCCGTCATCCTTCAATCTCGGTCCTATCGGCACGTATCAGATATTCTTCCAAGTCAGTGTCACCGAAGCAGGACAGTTGATTCTGACCTTGAACGATCAGGATCTTGATTATACCGTCGCAGGTCGCGCTACGGGAACGTCGCAGATCGTAGGAATGGCTGTGGCAACCACCACGGCAGTCAACTCGGTTCTCACCGTTCGCAACCCTGCGGGTAACGCCGCGGCACTTACTATCACGCCCCTCGCCGGTGGCACTCAGCCCGTGTCCGCGCATCTTGTGATCACACAGATCTCCTGATATGAACGGCAAGACGTCAAAATAACCAGATCATAAAATGCCGCTGACGGCTCAAAGCCTCAGCGGCAACTTTTTGTTGAGAGACAAAAAATATCCTCGGAACAAGTCCGAGGATTCTTTGGCGGACAGGGTGGGATTCGAACCCACGGTACCGTGAGGTACAACTGATTTCGAGTCAGTCCCGTTATGACCACTTCGATACCTGTCCATATCTGTGTTTGCTTTACAAACACAAGTATTATAGCACGGGAAAATCCATTTTGCAAGAGCTTTTTGAAAAAAAATAAACTTTTCTTTCAAATACTGAATTTACGCAAGATCCAGCTTTGATTTGATGGTGTTGAAATACTCCGTCGGCAAGATTCCCTCGTGCTTTTTGAAGATCCTACTGAAATAATGGAGCGAGGAAAGGGCAAGACGAGTGTACTCTTCTGCCGTCATGTTATTCCGTATATCCGCAAATTCCCCGCACCGAAACGTCGCCGAAATTGACTGTTTTCTGCTCCCCTTTTGCATCTGTGACGAGCAGGCTGAAATCGTCATTGACGGCAAGTGCCGTAGCATCCGTCTCACCGTCCGCAGAAATAATCCGCACGCGCCGCCCGACCGTTATACAGTCGCGCCGATACGCATCAAGATACCGCGCACGCTCCCGCGGAAAATCCAAAAACAGCTTTTCCAGCCGCACGATCAGCGACGCCTTCAATTCTTCCTTATCAACCCTTTTACAAAGCAGCATCTCGAGCGATCCCGCGACCGCGGAAAGCTCGGGCGGGAAATCCGCCGCCGTCGCGCTGACGTTAAGTCCGATCCCCGTAATCAGGGACGGCGCACCGTCATCCCCAAACACGACCTCGTTTAAAACGCCGCCGATCTTTCGCCCGTCAAGGATCAGATCATTCACCCATTTGATGCTTGGACGCGCACCCGTGCACGACTCGATCGCGTCACAAACGGCAACCGCGACCCACGCCGTCACCGTCGGCAGCACATCGGGATCAACACCGCACAAATGCGTCAGCATTGACAAATAGATTCCCTTGCCGCGCATCGAAACGAAGTGGCGCGAAAGCCTGCCCCGCCCCGCCGTTTGCTCCTCTGCACACACGACCGTACCGCTTGGCAGATCGAGGTGCGCCGAAAGATACGCGTTCGTCGAATCAATCGACTCAAAAGTGATTACTTTTCCCATCCTCTGCCCCTTCCGATACTTAAACTAATCCATCTTAACACATTTGAATAGCTCTGTCAAGCAAAAATAGGACACATCATATGGAAAAATCCAAACGATGTGTCCTTTTTTAAAAGTTTTTGCGGAGCTTTTGGGGCAAAGCGACCGTTACCCCTTACTTGCTTGCTTCCTCGATTGCAACTGCAACCGCAACGGTCATACCAACCATGGGGTTGTTACCTGCACCGATCAGACCCATCATCTCAACGTGTGCGGGAACGGAAGAAGAGCCTGCGAACTGAGCGTCGCCGTGCATTCTACCCATCGTATCGGTCATACCGTAGGAAGCAGGACCTGCTGCCATATTGTCGGGGTGCAGGGTTCTACCCGTACCGCCGCCCGAAGCAACCGAGAAATACTTCACGCCGTTTTCGTTACACCACTTCTTGTAGGTGCCTGCAACGGGGTGCTGGAAACGAGTGGGGTTGGTGGAGTTACCGGTGATCGAAACACCAACGTTCTCAAGACGCATGATCGCAACACCCTCCGGAACGCTGTCAGAGCCGTAGCACTTAACCTTTGCTCTGTCGCCGTTGGAGTATGCGGTCTCCTTAATTACGCTGACCTCCTCGGTGTAGGGGTCAAACTGCGTCTGCACGTAGGTAAAGCCGTTGAT
>JAFTLE010000027.1 GCA_017452895.1 Clostridia bacterium | reverse complement strand
CTTTATGATGAAACGGAAATCGATGAAGTAAGGAGAAATATATATGCAACTGAAAGGCGAGGCATACAGCGAGCGTTTGGAGAGTTTTTCCGATTCTACACTCGAGTTAGTGGCGGATATTATGACTATGTCCAAAGAAAAAGTGTTTCAAATGAACAGAGCAATAGCCAACTCGGATTACACGGAGGAACAGATAGTCAAGCTTTTGACGGAGCTGAAGAGCTCCAAGTAAAGCACTCCCTCGACTCCGCTCTCGAATCCTCTCTTGAATCGACGGGCGTCGGTGCGGAAAAGGGTTACCGTGAGGGCGTCCGCGGCACGGTGAAGACGATGATGATCGGCGCGCGCATTGCATTTTTCGATGCGTATGCGGGGGTGATCGACTACTTCGTCAAGCAGGGCGGCTACACTCAGCAAGAGGCAGAGGTAGCGGTGCAGAAGGCGCGCATGGGCGCCTCCCGCGGCAACGGCGCCATCGAATCGGGTCAGCTCGTTGACGGGAAGGTTGAGGAGTCGCTGATCAGCATCCTGAAGCCGATCTACGAGAAGGGCGAGCAGGAGAAGGAATTCTTTTTCAACTACCTTGAGCACAAGCACAATATTGACCGTATGAGTCTGTACGACAAGTCGATGGCGGAGCTTAGTAAGATCGGCAAGGAATACAGGGCTGTCCACAATCGCATCCTTCCCCTGCGGGATCAGATCAAGGCGCTTGAGGAAAGCGGGAACACGGACGAGGTCAACGAGCTTTATAAGAAGCTGGAAAAGCTCGTGAAGCGCTCCATCCGCTTGAAAGCGCAGATGGACAATTTCGTGGTCGAGGAGAACAAGCCCGTTTTCGGTGTGAATGAAAAGCGAGAAGCGGCGATCACCGCGGACGAGTCCCGCGAGATCGTCGAGCAATACGAGAAGGAGCATCCCGAATTTATCGAAATTGCCGATAAGCTCTACAAATTCAACGACAACCTGATGAAGGAGCGCATTGCGGCAGGGCTGATCACGCAGGCGGATGCCGACTACCTGAAAGCAAAATATCCGCACTACGTTCCCACGGGGCGCGAGGATGCGCCGCAGGGCATTGTGGCGATCCGCGGCAAGAACAACATCGAGGTGCAGACCGGCATCAAGAAGGCGACGGGCAGCGGACGCAAGGTCCGACGCATGGCGCAGTATAGCTTCCCATGCTGAAAACAATGGCATAAACTTAAAAGGGGGATTGACAAATCTCCGTTTTTGTGTTAGAATTTTAGCGAATTGATAGTGTTGAATACAGGGGGAGAAAATGCTACAGCAGGAAACGATCGATAAGGTTTTGAACACACGACTGTTTTTGTTCGATATGGACGGCACGCTTTATCTTGGAAATCGGCTTTTTCCGTTCACGAAGGAGCTGCTTGACACCATACGGAAGAGCGGTCGCGATTATATGTTTATGACCAACAATTCTTCTAAATCGGTTACAGATTATATCAAAAAGCTCGAAAAACTCGGAATTCATTCCGCGGCAGAAGATTTTATCACCTCATCACAAGCCACCATTCACTCTTGGAAGAATACTTGCCCCGACGAGCTGCTCTACGTCGAAGGAACGGCATCGCTTCGCCTTGAAATGGAAAAGGCAGGTTTTACGCTGACCGACGATATTGAAAAGGTCGAATGTATCGTTATGGGCTTTGACACCGAGCTGGATTTTAAAAAGCTTGAGGACGTGTGTAAGATACTTTGCACGCGTGCGGTGCGTTACGTTGCGACGCATCCCGATTTCGTTTGCCCCACCGAATACGGAAGCGTTCCCGACTGCGGTGCGGTTTGTGAAATGATCTTTCACGCAACAGGGAAGCGGCCGCTTGTGATTGGAAAGCCTGAGCCATTGATGCCACAGCTTGCAATGCAGATTAAGGGCGTGACCCCCGAATGCACGATGGTCGCGGGCGACCGTATATACACCGACGTAAAATGCGGCAACAATGCGGGGGCTGTCAGCGTGCTTGTAATGAGCGGCGAAACCGACGAAAGAATCCTTGCCGCCTCGGACGTGCGCCCCGCGCTTATCATGGATGATTGCGGCACGATCCTCGAGATCCTTCGCAGCCATTCGTAAATACAAGCGTCAAAATGCACGGATTCCGTGCATTTTTTCTTTAAAAAGGTAGACAGCTCGATTAAAATGTGCTACAATGCAGGTGTCAATGATATTTTTTGGAGGCTTTATGAGCGATAGAGAGCGTTTTATAAAGATATATAAGCAATTTATTAAGCGCGATGGGGCGGATAAGCTCCTCGACTATCTCGAATCCCGTGCTTCTGATTTTTTTACAGCACCCGCAAGCGCGCGCTATCATAGTGCTTACGAGGGCGGACTTTTGCGTCATAGCCTGAATGTCTACGACTGCCTTTTGAATTATCTGGAGCGTGAACGTGTACGCGATACCTACAAGCTTACGGTCGACCCTGAAAGTATTGCGATTGTTGCTCTTTTGCACGATCTTTGCAAGGTGAACTGCTATAAGCCCGGCACGCGCAATGTGAAGGATGAAAACGGAAAATGGCAAACCGTACCGACTTATGAGTTTGACGATAAAATGCCCTACGGACACGGAGAAAAATCGGTTTACATCATTTCGGGATATATGAAGCTCACGCGGGAGGAGGCGTTCGCCATCCGTTATCACATGGGCTTTTCGGGTACAGAGGATCCGCGCAACGTCGGAAATGCTTTTGAAATGTTTCCCCTGGCGTTTGCACTTTCGACCGCAGATATGGAAGCGACCTATTTCCTTGAAGGGGATGCGGCAAAATGACCGTAAAGGTGTTGGATGCCGATACGCTCGGCAAAGACCTCGACCTTTCGCCGCTGGCTGAATTCGGAGCGCTGACGGTCTATCCCAAAACCGTTGCATCCGAGCTTCCTTCGCGGCTACGGGATGCAGAGATTATCCTGATCAACAAAGTGAAGATCGGGGAAGATGCACTCGCCGCGGCACCGAAGTTGCGTTTGATCTGCATCTTTGCAACGGGCTACGATAACGTTGATACGGCTGCGTGTACGGCACGAGGCATTGCCGTGTGTAACGTGCGCGGATATTCTACGGACAGTGTGGCACAGGTCACGCTTTCCATGGCGCTTTCTCTTGCGACACATCTGAACGAATACCGCGATTTTGTGAGTGACGGCTCGTATACCGCAAGCGGCGTGCAGAATTGTCTGACACCCGTTTACAGAGAGCTTGCAGGTAAATGCTGGGGCGTAATCGGCTACGGAAATATCGGTAAAAGGGTCGCCGAGGTTGCACGGGCACTCGGTTGCCGCGTGTTGGCGTGCCGTCAGCACCCGACCAAAGGGGATGACACCGTTTCCTTGGATCGTCTTCTGCGGGAGTCCGACGTAATCTCCCTACATACGCCGCTCAGCGCTCAGACGCGTCATTTGATCGATGCTGCCGCCATTTCGAAAATGAAGGACGGCGTCATCCTTATCAACGTGGCACGCGGTGCTGTCACGGATGAGGGCGCAGTTGCTGAAGCTGTGAAAAGCGGAAAGATCGGCGCACTCGGCGTTGACGTTTACAGCACCGAGCCGATGCCGAAGACGCATCCCTATCAGACGCTCATCGGGTATAAAAACGTCTGCCTGACGCCCCATATGGCGTGGGGCGCATATGAGGCACGCGTGCGTTGCCTTGATGAGTCTTTAGAAAATATCCGCGCCTTCCTGCGCGGGGAACGGCGTAACCGTGTAGATGGAGGTTGAAATGGCAGAGGTGATTGAAAGCACGACGCTCCGTGCGGAGGAGAAAAATGCGTTTTGCCGTGAATTCGAATTCTCCCTGGCATCCGCGAGGGCGCGCGGATGCAGAGCGATCAAGCTGCGTTTTTCGCTTAATATGAAAAACGAGCTGCAAAAGGCTTTACGTCGTTGCCAGAAGGAGGGAAGGATTCTTTGCTCCGTGCTTGGCGAGAAGATAGCAAGCGGCGACGGCTCTACGCAATATCTCTTAAATAAGCTGCCCGAGCTCGAAGCGGATGCGGATTTTATGCAAAGGGTCGATGGAGTTGTCTTTTTGTACTTATAAGGCAATTTTTTGAAACTTTTTAGCAATTATTTTTATTGCATTTTATGGATTTTAATTGTATAATGAAATCAAATATAACAAAGTGAGGTTTTTATTATGTATTCCTTTCCGATCGGCGCAATTCTTGAATCCTTCCGCCTGGATACCTATTCGGCTGTAAAAATGGCGGCAAAAATGGGGATCAACGGTCTTCAAATGTACTGCACCAACGGTGAACACGCGCCCGAGAATTTCAGCACGACCGCACGTCGCGAGCTTTTGGATTTTGTAAAATCGGAGGGGCTTTGCTTCTCGGCGATCTGCGGTGACCTCGGTCAGGGCTTCGGCGATCCTGAAAAAAATCCGCAATTGATTGAAAAGTCAAAGCGCATTATGGATCTTGCGAAGGAGATGGAAACCAATATCGTAACGACGCATATCGGTGTCGTGCCCGCAGATCCTACGCACGATCGCTATAAGATCATGCAGGAGGCGTGCTTTGCGCTTGCTGAATATGCAGACTCCATCGACGCTCATTTTGCGGTTGAAACGGGCCCCGAGCGCGCAAAGGAGCTGAAGGCATTCCTTGATTCTCTCGGCTCGCACGGTGTCGGTGTCAATCTGGACCCCGCCAACCTCGTAATGGTTACGGGTGACGATCCCGTCGCCGCCGTTTATACGCTGAAGGACTATATCGTTCATACCCATGCAAAGGACGGTATCAAGCTGCAGGACGGCAATCCCGAATACATTTATAACGTTGTACATCCGATTCCCGAGGAAGTGAAGGGGGTCAGATATTTCAAGGAGGTCGCTCTCGGCGAGGGAAGCGTTCCGTTTGACCGCTATCTTGCCGCGCTTGATGATATCGGCTACCGCGGTTATCTGACAATCGAGCGTGAGGTTGGAGAAACCCCTGCCGCAGATATTGAAAAGGCGTACCGTCATTTGAAGAGCATTATCGGATAATCGGTCTTTTTGTCGCACTTTTTTCAAATTAACTTTGGCGGATATCTTGACAAACGAGGGCTGATTCGATATAATAATTGCAGTAAAAAATAAAGTGAGGTAAAAAATATGTCGACTACATACATTCGTCTTTCCACCATTCAGGACGTCCGTAGCTTCGTTGAGATTGTCAGCTTGACCGACGTTGAAATCGATCTGTCGAGCGGCAGATACGTTGTAGACGCAAAATCCATCATGGGTATTTTTAGTCTTGATCTGCTCTCACCGATCAAGCTCACCGCACATTGTGATGGTGATGAGGCAAAGCATCTCTTTGAGCAGCTTTCGAAGTTCATCGTGGAACTCTGATATTCAAAAATACAAAAAGCCTGCGGACAAAGATCCGCAGGCTTTTTTAATACTCGTGTGTCAGTAGCTTGTAAAATTCGCTTTTTGACATTTTCCGTTCCTTCGCCGCCGCTTTGATCGCATCCATACGCGAGAGTCCATTCTCCATAAAACGGGCGACCGATGCATCGGGAGAGAGAAGCGGCAAGGGGGCGGATTCATCCGCTAGACCTGCTTCTTCGCCACCCTCGATGACGAGAACGTATTCGCCGCGCGGCTCCTTCTCCTCATATAAAGCAACGGCATTCGAGAGCGTTGTACGCAAAACATCCTCATTCAGCTTGGTTAATTCGCGGCAGAATGATATTTTGCGATCACCCAGGCAATCGTGCAGATCCTTTAGGGTTGCGCGGAGCTTGTGTGGCGCTTCGTAAATAATAATGGTGCGGCGTTCTCTCTTGAACTCATCAAGGCGTGCGCGCCGTTCGCTTTTCTGCGTGGGCAAAAAGCCCTCAAAGACAAAGCGGCGGGTCGAAAGTGCTGAGAGTGCCAATGCCGTTACAACGGCAGATGCGCCCGGGATGCAGGTTACGGTAACGTCATTTTCGGCACACAGACGGACGAGATCCTCACCAGGGTCGCTAATCGCGGGCATTCCCGCATCGGTTACCAGCGCACAGGACTCACCGCTTATCAGACGTGCAAGGATCATTTTTCCGTGTTCGACCTTATTATGCTCAAAATAACTGAACAGCTCCTTTTTTATGCTGAAATGCGTTAAAAGCCGCAACGTGTTGCGCGTGTCCTCAGCGGCAATAAAATCGACCTCGCGCAGCACCTTTAGAGCGCGCTCGGAAAGATCCGACAGATTGCCGATCGGGGTCGCCACCAAATACAGCGTTCTCGGTATGATCCTGTTTTTTTCTTCTTGAAGCATTAGATATCCTCCTCGGGAAAGAGAAGCCCTGTTTCGTACACGGTTTCCATATCGTGGGTTGCGATAAGCATTTGCCGATCGCGGTGCAGAAACAGCGGGCGTGAGATGCGTAAGCCGACCCCCGCTCCGAGGCGTGCCTCGGTCAGCACCATCGAAGGGGGAGCACCGACGTGTGCGTGGACGAAGGTCATCCGCTTCGGCTCAAGCCGTTCTTTCCGCATCGCATATAAAAGATCTGTGATCCTGTCGGTTCTGTATACGGTATAGAAGCGACCGCCGTATTTCAAAAGCTTCGCCGCGGCGGCGCAAAAATCACCGATGTCGCCGTTCACCTCATGCCGTGCCGCGTTCTTTTCGGAGGCTGTGTTGGCATAGCCTGAGGTCGTTTTCATATAGGGGGGATTGGTAAACACCGCGTCAAAGGAACCAAGGGTGCCGATGGAGAGCGGAGCTCTTACGTCAGCCTCCACCGCGCGGACCCGCTCTTCCAGGTGATTGAGAGCGACGTTGCGTGCGGTCAGCTCGGCGTAGAGGGGTTGGATCTCCGCAGCTGTAATATGATCGAATTTTTCGCGTGTAGCGAGCAGCATCGAAATAATACCGGTGCCCGAACCGAGCTCGGCGGCGATCGCTCCCTTTTGCGCACGGATGAAGGCGGCAAGCAAAAGAGCGTCGGTTCCGAAGGTTAGCCCCTCCTTGCGCTGTATCAAAAACAGGTTATCATTTACCGCGTCACACCGTTCATCAGGGCGGCAAAGCACTTTTTCCTTCATACGCGTTTCCTTTACAAGTTAAGTAAAAACGGAGCGGTAGGGATCTACGCGCTCCGTTTCCGTTTTCGGAATCCTATGTATTCCTTAATTGGATTATTCGTCCTTTACAGGCGCGCCAACAGGACAAGCGTCTGCGCAAGCGCCGCATTCAATGCACTCTTCTGCATTGATTTCGTACTTTCCGTCGCCCTCGGTGATGCACTCAACGGGGCAGCCGCCCTCGCAAGCGCCGCAAGCGATGCACTCATCGGTAATTTTGTAAGCCATTCCTAAATACCTCCATAAAACTTGGAATTACAAGAGTATTGTATCACATCATACAAAAAAATCAAGTCTTTTTTGAAAAAATATAGAATTTGGTGTAAAAAGAATTAATTTTCTTTATTTTTATCGGTGTTTTGCGGTTCTACGGGTACCTGATTTTGCTTGCCGCCCTTCAGCACCTTGACGTCGGTGCAGGCATACAGCTTTGGCGACTCCTGCTTGTCATCAAGGCGTACACGGATGCATTGCTCAAGGGGTCTTGTCTCAATCACAACCCCCTGGCCGTTCGCCGTGCTGACGATCGAGCCGACCGATGGCGTGGTTTTGATCGCTGCCTCATAGGTCTCATGCTCGTACCGCAGACAGCACATCAGTCTGCCGCACGCACCCGAAACCTTGGCGGAATTCAGGGAGAAATTCTGCTCCTTAGCCATTTTGATCGTGACCTGCACGAAATCGGGAAGGAAGCTTGAGCAGCAAAACGGTCTGCCGCAAATACCGAGACCGCCAAGCATTTTTGCCTCGTCGCGGATCCCGATCTGGCGAAGCTCAATGCGGGTCTTGAATACGCCCGCAAGATCCTTCACGAGATCGCGGAAATCAACGCGTCCCTCGGAGGTGAAGTAGAAGAGAAGCTTTTGATTGTCAAACGTGTATTCCACGTCGACCATATTCATCTCCAGCTTATGCTCTGCAACCTTTTTCTTGCAGATCCGCATTGCCTCTTCCTCAAGACGGCGGTTTGCCTCATTGCGCTCCGCATCCTCGCTGTTGGCGATACGGATAATGGTGCGCAGCGGCGGAATGATCTCGCTCTTGTTTACGGTTTTGTTTGACATCGTCACACGCCCGTATTCAAGACCGCGCGCGGTCTCGACGATCACTGCAGAGCCCGACTTTATGATGAGCCCCTTTGGTGAAAAATAATATACCTTGCTCGAGTTGCGGAAGCTGACACCGATCACCTCTACCTGATCGGGCAGATTTTCAAGGTTCAGCTCCTCAGATCGGCTTTTTCTTTTGTTCTCTTTTTCCATACGGTTTTCCTCTGCGATTTATAAGTTTTGTACGTCGGTGATCAAAAGCGTCATCACCGCGTTGATATTGGCGTTGTGGGAAAGGGCGCATATTGCGCCGTCGATCCGTTCGTACAAACGGAACAGCCGCACGATACCAAGTGAGTCGGCAAGCTCCTCCGCCACAGATCTGTTAGCAAAATAGAGAAGTGGGACATCAGGGGCGCGTTTGATCGCAATCAGATCGCGGATCGCCTCAATCAGCTCAAACAAAAGATCGCAAAGCTCCTGCCGCTTTTGCTGGGGAAGTGCCGAAAATGCCTGAAAGACCGACGGGTAATCCATGCGTGACGCGATGGTGCTTATGATTTGATGAACAATCCTTCGCCGCTCGGCAAGCTCCTCGGCACGCACAGGGTCCAGTGACGCAATGGCAGAACCGATGCAGCCCCCCGCACCGTAGATTGCGGCATCAAACTTCTGTTGGTCGGTGCTGTAAAGCCGTTCGGCACGCGGATCGTTTTTGCGAAGGTAATCTGCAATTTCTTGCGGTGTGAACAGATTCATGCGGAAGGTCATGGCACGGCTGCGCACCGTTTGTAAAAGACAATCTGCATTTTCCGTCAAAAGAAGGACATGAACCTGCGCAGGCGGCTCCTCCAGCACGATGAGAAGTGCGTTTTGAGCAGCGTCGTTCATCGTATGCGCGTCGTTGAAGATATAAACCTTATGCTCTTCTTCGGTTGCGGATAAATACATATCCGAGCGTGCTTCACGCACGGCATCGACGCCGATGGTCGCGCGCTCGCCACGGTCGATCACGGTGACGTCGGGGGAATTCCCACTCAGGATCTTCTGACAGCTGGGGCATTGCCCGCATGGGCGTCCTTCCTCACTCTTACAGGAGAGGGCGGCGGCAATCTGCCTTGCAAAAAACATTTTTCCGCTTCCGTCTGCTCCCTCGAGGATCAGGGCATGCGGTAATTTTCGGTCACGGATCGCCGCACCGATGCGCTTTTTTTGCGCGTCATTTCCGTACAACTCGGGAAACCATCCTTGCATGCCGAACCCCCATCAAAATAATACAACTACATTATAGCAAATACAAAGGGTGATGTCAAATAATTTTTGAATAAAAGAGGAGAAATATTAACTTTTTCAGTCAAAATTATCTTGTAATCCTACTTTTTATGTGTTATAATATAAAATCAGGAATGTTGTCTCTTTGATTGCATAAATCTTCCGTTTTATGGCAAATATGGATGCAGAAATCGTATCTGTCAAGGAGAAAAACATGAAAAGACTAAAGAAGCAGGATCAAACGCCCGATATAACAAAGCCCGGGGTGCGCCGTGCGCTCCTTCTGCGTGAAGCGCGATGGATACTGAGGGATAAGGACGTTCTCCGTACGCTTCGCGGCGGTGTGGGGCTGCTTCTGCTTTCTACTGCGGGCGCGTCTTATCTTTCCTATGCGTTGGTATATCAAAGCGGTCTTTTTTCTCTGCTGTCGCGGGTTACTCCGTATCTTTCGTTTCCCATCGCCTCGCTTCTGTCTCTTTCTTTCGTGATGCTTACCGTCATTCCGTTGCTTTACGGACTTTACGCCTATTCGTTTGCGGTGGCGCGCGGGGCTGAGTATCCCGAGCAGAGCATCTTTTATGCCTTTTCAAAAAAATGGCTTCGCCGATTCGTTTTACGGTCGTTTTTGCGTTCCGTGCGGCGCATTCTCTGTCTCGCTATATCGATCTGCGGCACGGCCTTCATCGCGAAGATCGCGGCAAATCTGCTGCTTTTTTACGGAAAAATAGCGGCAGCATCTCTCGTATACGGATCTGCTATTTTGCTATCCTTGGTTCTTCTTGTACTGTTTGTCCTTTTTTCCGTGGATAGCCATATCTCGATCGCCTTTCGTTTGTTGTGCGATCACGGCGTATGCCCGTCGGCTTGCTTCCGTAAAAGCCGCGACGCCGTGTGCGGACACAGATGGGAGCTTCTGCGATTCTATATCGGACGTTTGCCGGGGGTCGTTCTTTCTATTTTCACCCTCGGTCTTTACGCCGCATTTTATGGAATTCCTAAGTTTTTAATGGCGCACGCTCTTTACGCATCTGT
>JAFTLE010000026.1 GCA_017452895.1 Clostridia bacterium | reverse complement strand
CCTCCTAAAATTATTCACTGATTTGATTATTAAGATATTCGAGGGATAACGCTAAATGCTCTTGCTTGAGAAGTACTCCGTTTGGCACTTTTAAGGTAACCGGGTCAAAACTCCATATTGCTTTAATGCCGCTTTCCACAAGCTTATCGCAAACGTCCTGCGCCGAGCCCCCGCCTACTGTGATAATTCCGAGCTTTACATCGTGTTCACGACAGTAAGCTCCGATATCTCTGATGGGCAATATATCCTTTGCACCGTTCTTTAGTGCCGTTTCGTTACAGTCAAATCCTGCAACGATCTTCACTCCAAAATCCTCGAAGCCGTCGTAATCAAGAAGTGCTCTGCCGAGCTTTCCTGCTCCTACGAGAACCGCGTTCGTCAGCCTCTCATACCCGAGATGGGTTTCAATGTCGGTAATCAATTTGTCGGTTTCATAACCGATCTTGGGCTTTCCGGCACCGCTGACAGCCGCAAGATCCTTACGGACCTGAACATCGCCAAGCGATAATGCCTTGGCAATTGCGGTTGCCGATATTGTGCGGCGTATTTCGGGTAAGCTCCTCAAATATTCAAGATACTGCGGAAGCCGTCCGAGTGTTGCCTTTGGGATTGAATATCCGTTGATTTGCCACCTCCTCATTGAACTGTTAATATTTTAACTCAATATCGGCTTCTCGGGAATAATCAAAATGTTATATAGGTGTTATCAATATCGATATGTTTGGTATCAATATAAAAAATGGCTCTGCATCATGATTGCACCTCCAAAAGTGTGTAACTTTTGGGGTGCAGATCAAGGGCGGTTTTTCTTTTTGATGGACCGAATTCAAAGGGAGCGAACGCGACGGAAAAACGCAATGCGAAATGCAACACGCTATTTAAAAATTCTTGACCCTGTATTTTTTGAGCCGAGTTCGCTTCACATGAAGATACGGAACATCAAGCAACTTTTTATGGAACATAACAGCGAATACACCTTCAGCATTTCGCCCTTGTGACAGTACAGCATTCAATGCGAGGAAGTGCTTTTGGATATTCTTTATACGGAGCAAGAAACCGCAAAAAAAGCATAAAACAGCAAAAACATCTCTGCAATGGGGCAATTCCTCCCCGTTACTTTTTTATTTTGAAAAGCTCTCGACAAACCACGCAATTTGTGCTACAATAGTGGTATCAGGTATTTAAGGAGGACGATTCTATGCCGATCATCTATAACGCAGAAAAAAGATTCTTCCGTCTGGATACCGCGACCTCCTCCTACCTCTTCCGCATCAACGCGGCAGGTTTCCTTGTGCATCGGCACTACGGTGCGCGTTTGCCTCACGCCGATCTATCACATCTTGAAAATAAGGCAGTCTTTTGGTCGCATATTCCCGAGGAATTTGAGAAAATGAACAGCGATGTATTCACGCTTGATACCGCACTTTTGGAGAATCCCGCCTTTGGCGGCGGCGATTACAGGAGCACCGCTTGCGCGATTATGGATCAAAGCGGCATGCAACTGACCGTCCTTCGCTATCAGTCGCACGCGATCACGAAGGGCAAGCCGAAGCTCGAGGAGGTAAGCTGATGGGAGATCAGATCCGCAATCTTCGCCGCAAAAAGCACCTGACGCGCAGATATCTTGCCGAGCATACGGGGGTCAGCATTCTCCGTGTAATGCTCTGGGAGATCAATCTGCAAAGGCCGGACGATACTATGCTCGTGCATATTGCGTCAGCTCTTGGCGTTACCCTGCGCGAGCTGACGGGGAAGCGCGAGGTCGTCCGACAAGCAGCACCTGTGGAGGCCGGGACGCTTTCCCCCTTTCCGTTCGCCGAGGATCTTTCCGACGGGGAGCGCTTGCTATGGCACGGACAGCCGAACAAAAACCGTCTTTTTACGAGTGCCGATGCCGTAAATATTCCCGTTAGCCTCTTTTTCCTTGCGTTTTCCGTCTGGTGGACCTATCTCGCGATCCTTGCCAATGCGTGGCTGCTCTGCGTCAGCATTCCTCTTTTCCTCGTTGCTCTCCACTTGCTTCTTTTTCGCTTCCTTGTAAAGCGTTACGTTAAGGGGCGCACCTACTACGCGCTCACCGATGCCCGTATTCTCCTAATCTACGACGGAAAGGATCAAAGACAGATTCGGAGCATCCCATACAGTGAGGTAAGGGACGTCCGTATGACGCTTGCAGGGCAGGGCGGCAGTCTTTATTTTGACGTCTACGGCTACGTCGCCGTCTCGCGCGCGGCAAGTCAGCGCATCGATAACACGGGACTGACGACAGGCGTCGGGGACGCAAACGCCTTCTTCGATCTTGCGGATCCCAAGTCGGTTTTGCAGACCGTGCAGGAGCAGATCGCCCTTCTGAAGGATAAAAAAAGTGATCATACACATAAAAGTCAGCCGTAAGGCTGACTTTTCGTTCGTTTATTAGATGGTATAACCATAGGCGGTCAAAGCACCGTCCGGCGAAAAAGGAAAAGGTGATCGTATGAAAAAAGAAACTTGAGTTTTCTTCTTGCAATCCTGATGATTCTGACGGATAGCCCTTTACCTGCTTTCGGGTTCGGCAGAGGAGGGGAATCTCTCGCAAACGGAGGCCTACGATTATTCGAAGCTTTACGTTGACGGCGCCTACGTTCTCTTAATGGCATACAACGGTGACGAGTCCTTCGTGCTGAATCAGGACGGCTCGGGCACTTGGCTCAACAAGGTTGCCGGCCCCTCGGGCGAATACGATGTATTCGATCTTGTGGGAAACGATGTACAGTGCCCTCAGCACCCTGACGCGTGAGGTCATACGACGGGCGAAAGCACGGAGTATACGGGCATCCGCAGCGAGAGCACCGCGACAGAAGATCGGGGCATTTTTATATTCAGATCAAAAAAGATTTTTTCTCTTGCGCAGGGCATAATAAAGCAAAAGTCCCAGAATTCCTGCCGAGATCACCTCACCGATCCCAACCGTTAAGAAAAAGAAGGGGTAAGCGGTAAGATCGTCAAGACCGTACGCGAAGATCAGCACGAACGGGACCGTAGCGGCGTTTGCAAAAATCGGCGGTAGCGTTGCAAAAACGGGATGCCGACGGCGCAAAAGATAGGTCAAAACCGCCGCAAGCAGGGTTGCCAGCGTACCGAACAGCGTATCAAAGGGATGCGCGCTGATCAGAATATTCGACAAAAGACACCCGACCGTAAGACCGGGGATCGCCGCCGCCGTAAAGACGGGCAGGATCGTGAGTGCCTCCGAAAAACGCACCTGTATTGCGTAATTCGCAAGTCCGAGCAGGTTGGCAAGATAGGTTAAAACAACGTAAAGCGCGGCGATCAGTGCCGCATGGGTGAGGAATTGCGTGCGGTTTTTGGCTTTCATATTCAGGTCCCTTTAGTTTTGTTTTAGGTGAGGATGGTTTCGAACTCACCGCTGAAAGGTATTTTAGCATACTCTGCAGAAAAAAACAATACTTTTTTTAAAAATGCCGCTCGCTTGCCGCGTGCATTTGTTGACAAGCCTTCAAATTTGTGGTACAATACAAAAATAAGGAAGACGCGGTATAGATCGCCTTCCTCAAAGAAATGCTAATGCGGAGGACGGAATGAAGATCATCGGTCTGACAGGCGGGAGCGGGAGCGGAAAAAGCATCGTTGCCGCGGCATTCGCCGAGCACGGTATCAAAACGCTTGACACGGATGCCGTCTATCACCATATGATATCTGCAAATACGCCCTGCACGCAGGAATTGATCGAAAGCTTCGGCTCCTCAATTGCAGCACTTAGCGGCGGGATCGACCGTGCCGCCTTGCGCCGTGCCGTACTGGGGGATGATGCGTCAGCACCGCAAAGACTCGCTCTTTTGAATCGAATCACCCACAAATACGTGCTTGCGGAGTGTGAGGCGTGGCTTATCGCACTTGAAAGGGACGGTGCCGCGTTCGGCGTGATCGATGCCCCGCAGCTTTACGAGTCTGGATTTGATGCGCGCTGTGATGCCGTCATTGCCGTCACAGCACCTCAATCGCTTCGCGTTTTGAGAATTATGGCGCGTGATGCGATCACCGAAGAGCAGGCGCTCCAGAGGATCCGTGCGCAAAGGGATGACGCATTTTTTAAATCCCACGCGGATTTTCTCATTGTCAACGATGAGAATGAAGAACAAGTAAAAAAACAGGTCGCCGAGATCCTAGGGATCTTATCCCGTTGAGGGCGCGACCGAAGGGGAATAGAGATGGAAGAAAAGACCAAAGAGCAGCTGCTTGACGAAAAGCTGCAGTTTACCAAGAAAAATGTATACGAGGAGGCAGCGCCCGAAAAATGCGCCGCGATCCTTACGTATGCGGAGGGCTACAAGGCTTTCCTTGATGCAGCCAAAACCGAGCGTGAGGCAGTCGCCTTTGCCGTCGATATGGCAGAGAAGGCGGGTTATACTCCCTACCGCATCGGTGACGTGCTGAAGGCGGGCGACAAGCGTTACCTCAACAACCGCGGTCGCAGTCTTTTTCTCATCCGTATGGGCAGTGCGCCACTTGAAACGGACGGCGTTCGCATCATTGCGGCACACGTCGACTCTCCGCGCCTCGATCTGAAGCAGATTCCGCTTTATGAGGATAGTGGATTTGCCTTCCTCAAAACACATTATTACGGCGGAATCAAAAAGTATCAGTGGACGACCATTCCCCTGGCACTCCACGGCACCGTCGTGCGTGCCGACGGAACCATGCTCGAGCTTAAGATCGGTGAGTGTGAAAGCGATCCTGTCTTTTACGTCAACGACCTTTTGCCCCATCTTGGGCAGGAGCAGGCGAAAAAGCCGCTTGGGGAAGCGATCCCCGGTGAAGCGCTGAACATCCTTGTCGGCGGACTTCCGCTTGCAAACGATGACGGCGGCGAACGCATCAAGCGCGGCATTCTGCGCCATCTTTACGAGAATTACGGAATGACCGAGGAGGATTTTATCAGCGCTGAGTTGTGTGCCGTCCCCGCTTACCGTGCGCGTGATATCGGCTTTGACCGCGCCTTAATCGGTGGATACGGTCACGACGACCGTGTTTGCGCATATCCTGCGCTTACAGCCCTTTTTGATTCGAAAAACGATAACCGTACCGTTCTCATCGTCTTAGCGGACAAGGAGGAGGTCGGAAGTGACGGCGTTAGCGGTATGCAGTGTGATATCATCCGCGATCTTCTCGATGCGATCGCAGATTCGGCAGGGGTCAATCCCGCTGTCGTGCGTGCCGCATCTATGTGCCTTTCCGCCGATGTCAACGCGGCTTACGATCCGAATTTTGCCGACGTTTACGAGCGCCGCAACAGCGCAATGATCTCCTGCGGCACCACGCTTTCCAAATACACGGGTGCACGCGGCAAATCCTCGACCAACGATGCCTCTGCCGAATACGTCGGCTATATTCGCCGTTTGTTTGCAGAGGAGGGCGTAATCTGGCAGACCGCTGAGCTTGGCCGCGTTGATGCGGGTGGCGGCGGTACCGTTGCCAAGTATATTGCAAAGCTGAACATCGACACCGTCGACATCGGTGTTCCCGTTATCTCAATGCACGCACCGTACGAGGTGATCTCGAAGGCAGATCTTTATACTACCTACGAGGCATTCGCCGCATTCATCAAATAAGTATGCTTGAAAAACTGAAACGGGCAGAGGAGCGCTTTCTGGAAATCGAGAGCAATCTTGCCGCCCCCGACTTGATGACAAGCCCCGATAAATATCTGCAATTGATGAAGGAGTACAAAAGTCTGACTCCCATCGTTGAAAAATACAGGGAATATATCGAGGCACAAAATAATATGGCAGAGGCCGAGGAGCTTTCACGCACCGCAGGCGGCGATGCTGAGCTACGCGAGCTTGCTCAAAGTGAGTACAAGGCTGAAAGGGCACGCGCCGAAAAATGCAAGGAAGAGCTGACGGTTCTTCTGCTTCCGCGTGACCCTGACGACGATAAAAACGTCATTATGGAGATCCGCGCAGGGGCGGGCGGCGAGGAGGCGGCACTTTTTGCCGCCGACCTTTACCGTATGTATACGATGTATGCGGCGGGCGCATCCTTCCGCACCGAGCTGCTTTCCGCGAACGAGACCGAGCTTGGCGGCTACCGCGAGGTCAGCTTTCTTATCAGCGGAGAGAACGTCTTTTCGCGCTTCAAATTTGAGCGGGGCGTTCATCGCGTTCAGCGCGTTCCCGAAACCGAGGCGCAGGGGCGCATCCAGACCTCGACCGTCACCGTCGCCGTTCTCCCCGAGGTAGAAGAGGTCGACGTGCAGATCAACCCCGCCGATCTAAAGATCGAAACCTGCAAAAGCAGTGGGGCGGGTGGTCAGCACATCAACAAGACCGAGTCGGCGATCCGTATCCTGCACGTTCCGTCAGGAATCGTTGTGGAATGTCAGGAGGAGCGCAGTCAGTTCAAAAACCGCGACAAGGCGATGCGTATGCTCCGCGCAAGGTTATACGAGATCAAACAAACCGAGCAAAACGAAAAAATCGCATCCGACCGAAAAAGTCAGGTCGGCACGGGCGACCGAAGCGAGCGCATCCGTACCTATAATTTCCCGCAGGGGCGCGTTACTGATCACCGCATCGGATTGACGCTCTATACCCTCGATCGCTTTATGAACGGAGAGATCGCCGGGATGCTTGACGCACTTGCGACCGCCGATACTGCAGAACGCTTGAAAGGGGCGACCTCTTGAACACCGTTACTTACCAGATAGAGGAAATAGACGCAAAAGAGACCGATGCCGCCATCACCTACGCGGCAGATGTCCTGCGCTGTGGCGGTCTTGTCGTTTTTCCGACCGAAACCGTTTACGGACTTGGCGGCAATGCCCTTGATCCCGCCGCATCCGCGAAGATCTACGCCGCGAAGGGGCGTCCCTCTGACAACCCCCTAATTATACATATCGCCGACCCCAAGGATGCGGAGGCGTATACGTATACAGATCCCCTATATGATTCCTTGGCAGAGCATTTTATGCCGGGTCCGCTCACCGTCATTATGGAGGCGCGCGACAACGTTCCGCGCGAGGTACGCGCAGGACTTCCGACGGTGGCGGTCCGCTGTCCTGCCCATCCGCTTGCCAATCGCTTGATCCGTGCGGCGGGCGTTCCCATTGCCGCCCCCTCCGCCAATCTTTCAGGCAAGCCGTCCCCGACCGAGGGGCGTCATGTGCGTGCTGATATGGACGGACGGGTCGACGTGATCCTTGACGGCGGTGCCGCATCAATCGGCGTTGAATCGACGATCGTAAAGATCGAAAAGGACGGAGGTCTGCTTTTACTCCGCCCCGGCGGCATCACGGTCGACGATCTTCGCGCCGTTTGCCCCGATATCCGCGTTGCCGATGCAGTTACAGGTGCGCTGAAGGAGGGACAAACCGTCCTTTCCCCCGGTATGAAATACCGTCACTACGCGCCCGATGCGCCGCTGTTTCTTCTTGACGGCGACACTGAGGCACGCATAGCGTACGTCAAAAATGCAAAGGGACGCGTCGCCGTGCTTTCCTACCGAGAGGAATTGCCCTTGCTTTCCGATCGGGACGATCTTATTCTGCTTGATGTTGGCGGGCGGCAAGACACCGCAACGCAGGCACACCGTCTGTTTTCCCTGCTTCGGGATGCGGACGCGCTCTCACCAGACGTCATATTCGCCCCCCTGCCGTCTATGGAGGGAATGGGGCTTGCGCTCTATAACCGAATGATCCGCGCCGCGGCACATCAAATCTTGAAACTCTAAAGCGAGGTACCCATGGCAAGAAAAAAGAAAAACGAAGAACCTCTTTTCATTCCCGAGGCAGAGGTGACCTATCAGCCGATTACCGAAACCATTGAAAAGAACTATATGCCGTACGTTATGAGCGTTATCATTTCACGTGCGCTCCCCGACATCGACGGCTTTAAGCCCTCGCACAGAAAGCTGCTGTATACGATGTATAAAATGGGACTTCTGACGGGACACCGCATCAAAAGCGCAAACGTCGTCGGTCAAACGATGCATCTGCATCCGCATGGCGATGCCGCCATTTATGAAACGATGGTGCGTTTGACGCGTGGAAACGAGGCACTTCTTCACCCCTTCGTCGACTCGAAGGGTAACTTCGGTAAGCAGTACAGCCGCGATATGGCGTACGCCGCCTCGCGTTATACCGAGGTCAAGCTCGATCCCTTCTGTGCCGAGCTTTTCAGCGGCATCGATAAAAACGCCGTAGAAATGGTACCGAACTATGATAATACGACGACAGAGCCCGTACTGCTCCCCACCACCTTCCCGAATATTCTCGTGTCGCCAAACCTCGGTATTGCCGTCGGTATGGCGTGCTCAATCTGCTCCTTCAACCTCGCTGAGATCTGTGACGGAACGATCGCGCTTCTCAAAAACCCGAATGTCAGCGTTGATCGGATGCTCGACATCGTCAAGGCCCCCGATTTTCCGGGCGGCGCGCTTCTGCTCTACGAGCGCGAGAAGATGAAGGAGATTTACACGACAGGTGTCGGCAGTGTCCGTTTGCGTGCGCGGTATAGCTACGATAAGGCAGAGAACTGCATTGACATTCTGCAGATCCCCTATTCCGCAAGCATTGAAGCGATTATGAAGAAGGTCAGTGATCTGATTAAAGAGGGTAAGCTTAAGGAGGTCGTTGACTTCCGTGACGCGATCGACCTCAACGGCTTCAAGCTAACCCTTGATCTGCGCCGCGGTGCCGATCCCGATAAGGTGATGGCAAAGCTCTACAAGCAAACACAGCTTGAGGACAACTTCGACTGTAACTTTAACGTCATCATCGACGGCACACCCCGACAGATGGGTGTCATCGATATTTTGAAGGAATGGATTCGTTTCCGCACGGGCTGCTACCGCCGTGAGCTGGAATATGAGCTTGGGAAGAAGAACGAAAAGCTTCATCTGTTGCTCGGTCTCGGCCGCATCCTTCTTGATATTGATAAGGCGATCGCCATCGTACGCTCGACCGAAAAGGAATCCGAGGTCGTCAAAAACCTGATGGAGGCATTCGGTCTCTCGCAAACGCAGGCGGAATACGTCGCCGAGATCAAGCTCCGTCACCTTAACCGTGAATATATCGCTGCACGAATCAGTGAGATCGAAAAGCTGCAGGAGGAGATCGCGGAGCTGGAATCCATCCTCGGCGACGAGCTGAAGCTGAAGGCGAAGATCGCCGAACAGCTGACCGAGATCAAGAAAAAGTACGGCAAGGCGCGTAAAACGCAGCTGATCGCGCCGGAGGAGGCCGTCTACGAGGAGGAAGAGGAGGAGGTTGAAAATTACAACGTCCGCCTTGTTATGACAAGGGACGGCTACTTTAAGAAGATCACCGCACAGTCCCTGCGCGGCAACGACGTGCAGGCGCTGAAGGAGGGCGACTCGATCGTCTATCAGGTCGATACCGACAACCGCGGAGAACTTTTGTTCTTTACCAATCGCGGACAGGTCTACAAGAGTCGCGTTGCCGACTTCGATCAGGTCAAGGCATCCGTCCTCGGTGAATACGTACCCGCAAAGCTCGGGATGGATGACGGAGAGAAGCCCTTGATGTGCCGTATGATCTACGAATACGATCCGAAGCACAACGTTATTTTTCTTTTTGAAAACGGAAAGGGCGTTCGCGTTCCGCTTTCGGCATATGAGACGAAGGGCAACCGTAAGCGCCTGACCTCTGCCTATTCAACGGCATCCCCCGCCGTCGGCATCATTTATGAGGAAAAGAAGAAGGACGTGCTGATCGTCAGCGACGGCGGCAGGGCGATTCTGATCGAATCGGATCTGATCCCCTTAAAGACCACGCGCACCTCCTCGGGCGTTACGCTCTTGCAGATCAAGGGTAATCAAAAGATCATCGAGGCGACTGACCAGTTCGCCGACCGCTACGAGCACGCCGATAAGTACAGAAAGCGCAAGATTCCAAGCACGGGCTACAACCTGCTTGAAAATGCGTTGAAACAGCAAAGCATTGATTTTGACTGATCAAAAAATGGGGCACCTTGTATTTTTTACAAGGTGCCTTTTCGTATGGCAGCCCGCAATTTTGCAAACGATAGATGCAAAGTATTGTGAAGTGAGGTCAAAACAATGAAAACAAAACTTTTCTTACCGCTCCTTTTGTTTTCTGTTCTCTGTGTATTTACAGGGTGTAAGGGCAACAAGGACGAGATATATTATTTGAATTTCAAGCCGGAGGTGGCATCGGTATACGATGAGATCGCCACCGCATATAAAAAAGAAACGGGTGTGAATCTGCGCGTTGCGACCGCGGCGTCGGGCACCTATGAGCAGACCTTGAAATCGGAGATCGGAAAAACCGATGCGCCGACCATTTTTCAGATCAACGGCCCGCAGGGCTACGCTGCATGGAAGGACTACTGTGCCGACCTTTCCGACACTGACATTTATAAGCACCTGAGCGACCCCTCGCTCGCTCTGCGTACTGAGGACGGCGTGTACGGCATTCCTTACGTGGTAGAGGGCTACGGGATCATCTATAACGAGGAGATCACCGATAAATATCTTGCCCTCAAGAACCGAGCGACCGACATCAGCTCGATGGAGGATATCAAAAGCTTTGCGACCCTGAAGGCGGTCGTCGAGGATATGACACGTCATAAGTCCGAACTTGGCATTTCGGGTGTGTTCGCCGCCACCTCGCTCAAATCGGGTGAGGATTGGCGTTGGCAGACGCACCTTGCAAACATCCCGATCCACTATGAGCTGACCGAGGATGGAAAGGGGCTCACGACGATTCCCGATACCGCAGACTTCCGTTATGCCAACGAATACAAGCAGCTCTTTGATCTTTATGTGAACAATTCCACCGTTGACAAGAAGCTCTTGGGATCGAAGGAGGTCGCCGATTCGATGGCGGAATTCGCCCTCGGAAAATGCGCGATGGTGCAAAACGGCAACTGGGCATACGGACAGATCTCGGGCATTGACGGAAATGTTGTGAAGGCGGATAAGGTTAAAATGCTTCCGCTTTATACAGGACACGACGGGGAAGAGCGGCAGGGCATCTGTATCGGCACCGAAAACTATCTCGCCATCAACAGTAAGGCAAGCCCCGAACAGCAAAAGGCGGCGGCAGATTTTCTCTATTGGCTGTATAGCAGTGATACGGGTAAGGAATTCGTAACGAACAAGCTGCAGTTTATCGCGCCCTTCGACACCTTTGAAAAGGAGGACAGACCGAAAGACCCGTTGGGTTCGGAGGTCTATCGCTGGCAGGAAAAGGAGAACGTGCAGAATCTGCCGTGGACGTTCACCGTCTTCCCGGGACAGAATTTTAAGAAGGATTTCGGTGCCGCCCTGCTTCAGTACGTGCAGGGAACGAAGACCTGGTCGCAGGTCGTCGACACCTTTAAGAATCGCTGGGCGGAGGAGAGCTGATGGGACGTTCTCTGAAACGTTGGTTCCCTGTTTTTGTCCTGCCGCTTTCTCTTGCCTTCCTCATTGCCTTCGTTATCCCCTTTCTGTTCGGTATTTACCTTTCCTTCACGCGCTTCACGACCGTCGGGGATGCAAGCTTTGTCGGGCTGTCCAATTACGTGACAGCCCTGACGAAGGACGAGAATTTTCTGCGCGCCCTTTGGTTCACCGTCAAGTTTACGGTGGTATCGGTGATCAGCGTCAATGTCATCGCCTTTCTTTTTGCGCTGATCCTGACACGGGGCATTCGCGGAACGAATCTCTTTCGTACCGTCTTTTTTATGCCTAACCTGATCGGCGGTATCGTGCTTGGGTATATCTGGCAGCTGATCATCAACGGTGTTCTTTTACGCTTCGGCGTCGATATCACCTACGATGCAACCTACGGCTTTTGGGGGCTCGTCGTGCTGATGAATTGGCAAATGATCGGCTATATGATGATCATTTATATCGCAGGGCTACAGAATATTCCGCCCGAAATGCAAGAGGTGGCGGCAATTGACGGGGCAGGGCCCTTACAGATTCTGCGGCATGTCACCCTTCCTCTCGTTTCATCCTCTATAACGATCTGCACCTTTCTGACCCTTACCAACTCCTTTAAGCTCTTCGACCAGAACTACGCCTTGACAGGCGGTGCTCCGGGGCGTGAAAGCTCTATGCTCGCACTCGACATTTTCGATACCTTCTACGGGGCAGTCGGCAGTGAGGGTGTCGGGCAGGCCAAGGCGGTGCTCTTTTTCTTGATCGTTGCGGCGATCGCGCTCGTTCAACTTAGAATCAGCAGAAAAAGGGAGGTGGACGTATGAAGCGGCGTGCCGCAAATCTCCTGTTTTTCATCCTGATGTGCGTTTTAGCTGTGATATTCGTTTTACCGATTCTGATTGTTCTTTTCAATTCCTTCAAGGGACAGTTTTTTATTGCTTCCGCTCCATTCAGACTTCCCACGGTGGATACCTTCGCAGGGATACGGAATTACGTGGCGGGTATTGAAAAGATCGGCTTTTTCAGCGCCCTTGGCTATTCCTTCTTCATTACGGTGACCTCGGTCTTTCTCCTGGTACTGCTTTCCGCAATGACGGCTTGGTTTCTTGTGCGTGTGAAAAACCGATACACCTCGGCACTTTACTACACCTTCGTATTCAGTATGATCGTCCCCTTCCAGATGGTGATGTATACGATGTCCCGCATGGCCAATCTCTTGGGGCTTGAAAACCCCGTTGGTATCGTCGTTTTGTATCTCGGATTTGGCGCAGGGTTGTCCGTATTTCTCTTTTCGGGCTTCGTCCGCTCGATCCCGATCGCCATTGAGGAGGCGGCACAGATCGACGGCTGTAACCCCCTCACAATGTTTTTCCGTGTGATCTTTCCGCTTTTGCGTCCCTCAGCAATCACGGTTGCCGTGCTCAACGCCATGTGGATATGGAACGACTATCTGCTCCCGTATCTCGTCATCGGGACAAGGTACAAAACGCTCCCCGTCGCCGTACAATACTTGCAGGGCGGGTACGGATCCCGCGATATGGGGGCATTGATGGCTATGCTGGTTCTTTCGATTTTACCGATCATTCTGTTTTACGCCTTGGCGCAAAAGTATATCATTCGCGGTGTCGTCGCGGGAGCGGTTAAGGGATGAGTCAGGAGCGTCTTTCGCGCGGTGCGGGTGTGCTTTTGCCGATCTTTTCGCTGCCGTCGGATTACGGTATCGGTACGATGGGCATGGCCGCGTACGGCTTCATTGACTTTCTTGTAGCAGCGGGGCAGAAATATTGGCAGGTTTTGCCGATGGGACCCACCATTTTCGGTGACAGCCCCTATCAAAGCCCCTCCGCCTTCGCCGGCAACCCGTATTTCATCGATATCAATGCACTGGTACGCGACGGATGGCTCTCTCGCATTGACAAAAATCTGCTCTATGCCGAGGATCCCTCGCGCGTCGATTACGCGCGTCTTTACCAAACGCGTCACCGTGTGCTGAGACAGAGCTTTGAGGAAAGCGTCGGCCGTCTCGATCACCGCTTCACGCAATTTTGCAGCGATGCCGCGTGGTGGCTCGATGACTACTCCCTGTTTGCGACGCTCAAAAATGAGATCGGCGGCGGTCCTTGGACCGATTTTCCCATCGATCTGCGGGAGAAAAGAGCGCACGCGATCCTCGCTTACAAGGAGGCGCACGAGCGTGAGATTCTGTACCGTAAATTCGTGCAGTATCTGTTTTTCTCGCAGTGGTCGCGCGTGCGTGCATACGCGAGGGAGCGAGGCATTGAGATCATCGGTGACCTTCCGATCTATCTTGCCTTTGACAGTGCCGATGTCTGGGCACATCGGGAATTGTTTGAACTGGATCCCGACGGCTTCCCCTCGCGTGTCGCGGGCGTACCGCCCGACCGCTTTTCAAGCGACGGTCAGCTTTGGGGAAACCCGCTTTATCGCTGGGACGTGATAGAGCGTGAGAATTTCGAATTTTTCCGCCGCCGCGCGCAAAGCGCGGCAGAGCTTTACGACGTTCTGCGGATCGATCATTTTATCGGCTTCGTCAATTATTACGCGATTTCGCGCGGTGCCGCTACGGCAAGGGAAGGGTGCTGGAACGACGTTCCCTACCGCGGGCTCTTTGCCGCGATGGAGGAAGCGCCCCTTCGCTTTATTGCAGAGGATCTCGGCGTCTTAAGCCCACGCGTAGAGCAGGCGCTGTCAGAGCTCGGCTACCCGGGAATGAAGATTCTTTCCTTCGCCTTCGATTCCGACCGACAGAACGTCAATCTTCCGCATCATTTCACGGAAAATACCGTCGTTTACGGCGGTACGCACGACAATGAGCCGCTTCTTTCTTATTTTGCCGCGGCACCGCATTCGGTTCTGGATTTTGCCGCGGATTACCTCGGCGTGCAAGAAAAAAGCCCCGCTGTGATCAGCGAGGCAATTATTAGGGCAGGGCTTCAAAGCCGTGCCGACGTTGCAATCTTTTCCCTTCAGGATTATCTCGGGATGGGGAGCGAGTCGCGCATCAATACGCCCTCCGTCATCGGCGGAAATTGGTTGTTCCGCTTCGGGGTCGGCGATTTTTCAGAGGCGCTTTCGGAGCGGATGCAGCACTTGGCAGAGGATGCGGGGCGTTAGATCCAGAGCAAGAGTGCCACAAGTGGCATCGTGCCGAGCGAGATCAGCGTGCTGACCGAGACCAGCTTTCCCGCATACACTGAATCTCCGTCGAATTTCTCCGCAAACATCGAGGTCGCGGTCGCCGCAGGCGTTGCCGCGGAGAGCAGAATGACCGTCATAACGACGGGGTCGTCAAAAACGGGAATCAGCATCAAGAGCTTGGTAACTGCCCACACAATCGCGGGGGAGAGGATCATTCTGACGAACAGATAAATATACAGATGAAGATCCTTGAAGGCACGCTTCCAATCTAACTCCGCAAGGCGAAGACCGATTAAGATCATCGCAAGCGGCGCGACGAGTGCCTGTAATCCGTCGATCAGATCGTAGGGAACGCTTTTTAACACGTCAATAAAACCGTACGTAGCGGGAAGCGGCGCGAGAAGACGGTTCAGCGGTGTCAAAAACAGAATAAGACCAACGTAGGTCGAAATGCTCGCGGGGTTCAAAAACATCTTGCGCGGGGACATATATCTTCTGTCCTTCGTGTAGATAAAACAACCGAGCGACCAGCAGAAGATGTTGAAGACCATCACGTAAATCGATGCGTAAATGGCGTATTCCGCATTGAAAATGGCACAGATCAGCGGGATGCCCATATATCCCGCATTCGTAAAGACGGTCGCATAGCGCAAAACGCGAAGCTGATTTTCGGGTCTGCCGCGACGGTAGGTCAGAAACGCGATCGCGGTGAAGATCAGGTGAGTGATGAGTGAGAAGAGAAGTACAAGCAGTGCGCGCTTAAAAACCTCCATATCAAACTCGCGGATATACCCCTTAATGATCAGCGCGGGCTGTGCCGCGTAAAGGATTAGATTGGAAAGGCCCTTGCCAAGACCGTCGGGCGCAAGCCTTGCCTTTGCCAGAAGAAAACCCGGCACAATCATCAGCAGTAAGAGCGACACCTTTGCAAAAAGAATAGAAATATCGATCATAAAAATACTCCTCAAATCTTACAACTCAGTATACCACGCAAGACGAGAAAATGCAACCGTTTCGGTTGCATTTTCTCGTCTTTTGTTTGACAAAACAGATAAAACATTTATGCTAGAAGTAGAATCTTAACGATACGGAGAGATTTTTTATGAATTACAATGAGGCTAAACAAATATATCCCGCGCGCGGTGTCCGCCGGGACTCCGACCACGTTGTCATTCTTGATGATGAAACGCGTGAGATTGCGAGGGAGATCGTCCGTTGTGACGCTCTTTACCGCATTTATATCGCCCTCGACTATTCTCTCCCAATCGCAATGTGCGGAAGGATTTGATCGAGGCGGCGAAGCTCGACCTCGAATTTGACGCCTTTCGTGCGGATATGTGGCATGGCGGGGAAGTCATCTGGCAAAAGAAAAAATATAAAAAAACACCGACAGAGCTTGTCTGTCGGTGTTTTTTTAGAGGAATTAAGCCTCTTTCTTTACGATTTCTTCACCCTTGTACGTGCCACAGTTGTTGCAAACGTGATGAGCAAGCGTCAGCTCGCCACACTTCGGGCACTTTACAAGATTCGGAGCATCCAGCTTAGAAACGCTGGAGCGTCTGGAATCTCTGCGGGCTTTGGAAACTTTCTTCTTCGGTACTGCCATTGAACCTACACCTCCTTGGTCGGTAGCGCTTTGCGCTTTATATTATTTTTGATTATCCGGGTTTGCTTCCTGATCCGTCTGCATTTCTTCCCACAGCTTTTTGAGGGGAAGCATTCTCGGATCAATTTCGGTCATATCGCAGGAGCATTCTCCCTCGTTCAGGTTTTTGCCGCATTTCTGGCACAGACCCTTACAATCCTCGTCACACAGCATCTTAGACGGGAAGGAAAGCTCCAAAAGCTCCAGAAGCTCGGCATCCATATCGAGGAATCCGTCGTATACGATAGCGTAATCGTCCTCGTCTCCCTCTTTGATGTTGGCAAGCAATCCCTCTGGCACGACCGTCTTTTCAACGTCGAAGGAAAAGCTTCCGCAAACGTCGGAAAGGCAACGCGCACAGGGTGCTACGTAATCAATGGAAAGCGACAGAGTCATACGCATATAGCCCGCCGTATTCGTGATCTCACCCTTCACGGAAAGCGGAGTGGTAAAGCGCACCATATAGAGGGCTGACGAAGCGTCGTTCTCGTCATACGCGGGACTCATAGAATAGTCGATGGTAAGCTGTCGGCATTCACCGGCAAGCAGAGAACGAAGATCGATTTTCATACAGGGAACTCCTAAGCGATTCGACAAAAGATACAATATGCACCTTTTTTAGCCGTACAACTTATTATACACGGAATGATTTGCTTTGTCAAGGGATTTTTGAATTTTGCTTTCCGAAAAAATCTGTTTTTTTACTTTATTCTTTTTTGATAAAGTATTTGACAAAAGCAAGAAAAAGTAGTACAATATGAAGAGAATTCAAAGAAAGAACGGAATAAAGACATGAAGAAAGTAACGCGTGCGTTAAAAATTTCGATCTACTGTTTTTTGGGGCTCTTCTGTCTTCTTGTACTAATCCGTATCGTTACGGAATCGTACTATCCAAAGGATATGAAGCGCTTGTATTTCACAGATGAGCTTGCCGCATACTATCAAGAGAATACCGAGCAGTTTCAGGCATATACGCAAAAAATACGTGCTCCGTACGACGACTCGGATGAAGGCAATTTCTTTGCAAAGCACGTGATCGTCGTTCCCGACGGCGAGCATTTGCAGGTCTGTGTCCGCTACAACGATAGCACGCTTGAGGAGCTGTGTGCCGAATACGGCGACCGCATTCTGAATCAGGATGGAAGTCTTAAGCTGACCTACAAGCTTCGCGTCAGCTACGGTGAGCAGGAAACCGTCACCTATGATATGTCCAACGACAGCTTCATATCGGAGCGATTTATGTATCACTACACAAAGGTTTTGTTTGACGGTGTGCCCTTTACGGATGCCGTATGGATGCGCGTGGATATTTATCTGCTCGACGGAGACGTGGAAAGACCGCTCGGCTCGATCCCCGTCTATGAAAGCGTGGTCGTGGTAGACGAACAGCCTGTTCCGTACAAGCTCAAGGAATACAAACTTAAAAAATCGGAGCGTCCTGCATGATAGAAATGCATGAAAGTCCTACCCGTCAAAACAGAACGGCGATCCTTTTGATCGCGATCCTTTCTTCCTTCGCCGCGTTGTTTTGCTTGCTCAGCGGGCTGAAGGTCAGATACGTCATCGTCTTTCAGCTTCTGTTTTTGATCTTTGGTGCGCTGGCACTGTTTGTCTGGTATCGATCGTATTATCTTTCGTATATCTATACCGTTACCGCCGAGTACGGTGTGCCGCAGCTTCTCATCGTTCAGCAAAACGGAAAACGCCGTAGCGTCGTCTGCCGTCTGCGCCTTGATGAAATTCAAAAAATTACGCCCTGCACGTCAAGATTTGAGCGCGCAGAGCGTGAATACAAATTCTATTCCTATTGTGTGACCCTGTTTCCCGCGCGTGCGCAGATCCTCTATGCCGATGGGGAATTCGGAGCCACCGCCGTAAAAATCGAGGCAAGCGATCGCTTCCTCAGCCTGCTTTCTCCGTATCTGCCGCAGGACGGCGACGGAAACGCCGCAATCTGAGCGCGTTGCACACCACGCAGAAGGAAGAAAGGCTCATAGCGAGTGCAGCATAGGAGGGCGGCAGATTCAAGCCGAACGCACCTGCCGCAAGCGGAATGCCGATCGAGTTGTAAAACAACGCCCAAAAGAGATTTTGACGGATATTCCGTAGGGTCGCGCGCCCCAGAGCAAATGCATCCACAGCGTCCGATAGGGAGCTGCGCTTGAGCACCACGTCAGCTGATTCGATCGCCGCGTCCGCCCCCGCACCAATTGCGATGCCAACGGTTGCCGCCGAAAGTGACGGGGCATCGTTGATCCCGTCGCCGATCATAGCCGTCTTTCCTCGCTCACCGAGCGAAAGGACGGCTTTTGCTTTTTCCTCGGGGAGCATTCCCGCACGCACCTCGTCGATTCCAAGCGTGCTTGCCACATGCTCTGCCGCACGGCGGTTATCACCCGTTAAAAGAACCGTCAGCATTCCCATTCTGTGCAGATCCGCAACCGCGGTCCCGCTCTCCTCGCGGACCGTATCCGCAACGCCGATCACGCCAAGGATGTCCTCACCGGCCGAGACGTAGACCGTGCTGGCACCGATCTCCTCAAACGCGTCTGCGGCATTCTTTAAATGCTCGTATTCAAGCTCGTATTCTTCCATCAGGGCGGCGTTTCCCGCAAGGCAGGGCTTGCCGTCAACGCGTGCGAATACGCCAAGCCCCGTAAGCGTGCAAAAATCACTCACTGTGGGTCGATCCGCGGTGTAGGCCTCTGCTGCTTCGGTAATGGCGTTCGCAATTGGGTGGAGAGACCCTGATTCGAGCGCTCTCGCGACCGCAAAAAGACGTTCCGTGCTGACTCCGTCGGCACTCTTAGATCCGCACACCTTCATTTCGGCGCGTGTCAGCGTGCCCGTTTTATCCATTGCAACATATCTGACGTGCCCGAGCGCCTCAAGCGCCTCGGCACTTTTGATGAGGATCCCCATCTGCGCCCCACGCCCCGTCGCGGTCATGATTGCCGTCGGCGTTGCAAGACCGAGCGCGCAGGGACAAGAGATCACAAGCACCGCGATCGCGTGCGAAAGGGCAGTTCCTATATCCGTAGCGATCCACCAACCGATAAAGGTGCCGAGCGCGATCAGCGTCACCGCGGGGACGAAATAACGGCTGACAGCATCTGCAAGCCTTGCAATCGGTGCCTTGCTTGCCGCCGCCTCACTGACCATGCGGATGACTGCGGAAAGCGACGTGTCCTCTCCCACCGACTCGGCACGCATCAGTACTGTTCCGTTGTAGACCGTACATCCGCAGTAAAGCTTGTCGCCCTCGCTTTTGTCGATCGGTAGGCTCTCGCCCGTGATGCTCGCCTCGTTGACCGAGACGTCACCCTCAAGGATCACGCCGTCAGCGGGAATGCTCTCTCCCGCGCGGATGCGCAGAATATCGCCAACGGTCAGCTCCCCGGTTGGGATCTCGACCTCCACACCGTCCTTCACCACATGTGAATGGGTCGGTGTCAAGGCGGAAAGCGCGCGGATCGCTTCACTCGTTTTGTTCTTCGCGCTCCCCTCCAGCATTTTGCCGAGGGTCACAAGCGTCAGGATCATAGCAGATGCCTCAACGTACAGCCCCATAGCGTATTCGGTAGCGTTTTGGGGATGGATGACGGCAAGAACGAATAAAACGGCGCCGTGGACCAGCGCAACGCCCGATCCGACCATGATCAGCGTATCCATATTGGGACTGCGCCGAAGGACGGCGAAAAATCCGCGTACGAAATAATGTCGGTTAATGAGGACCACGGGGATCGCCAAGAGAAGCTGCGCCCCCATATAGATCAGCGGATGCACGCTCGGCGTGAAAAGGCTCGGAAGCGGTGCGTGCAGCATATGGTGCGCCATCGTCAGATAGAGAAGCGGTAGCAGGAAGAGAAGCGAAAGCAGAAAGTTCCTGCGGTTGTCCTTTACCTTCTCAATGACGGGAGACATGACCGCCGCTCTGTTTTCCTGCACGGCGGCTGAGAAGCCCGCGCGTGCAACTGCCTCTATAATCCTTTGAGCGTCGCAGGAATGCTCGACACGCATACTGTCGGTCAGAAGGCTGACGGAAACCGATTCGACCCCGTCAAGTGCCGCAACCGCCCCCTCTACGTGCGCGGCACATGCGGCACAGCTCATTCCCTTGACTCTGAACGTAGTTTTCATAAATACTCCTTTTGCGGCGTTAGCACCACCGCAATTTGTCCATAGACATCTAAATTATAGCACCGCAAAAAAATAAAGTCAAGGAAAAACTCCATAGCACTTGCATATTCTCGTGAGGTGTGGTATACTGTTTTCGTAAAATCAAAGAAGTGAGGAACGTTATGCATAGATTGAAATTTCTATCGTTTTTGCTTGCACTCCTGTTTATGCTGAGCCTTTGCCTGAGTGCTTGCAATAATCCCGAGGAAAAGGCACCCGTGCCCCCAAAAATGGAAGATCTTGATTTTTCCGACGTATCGCTTGACGAAATGGAAGCATCCGATCAGATAACCGAGTACGTAAAATTTGAGATTAAGGACTACGGAACAGTCATCATCCGTCTGTTTTCCAAGGTCGCACCGATCACGGTCGCCAATTTCCAACAGCTTGTATCCGATGGATTTTATGACGGTCTGATCTTTCATCGCGTGATCGAGGGCTTTATGATCCAGGGCGGCGACCCGCTTGGAAACGGTACGGGCGGTGCAGATGAGGATATCAAGGGTGAGTTTGCCCTCAACAACTTTGAAAATAATCTCGAGCATATCCGCGGCGTGATCTCCATGGCGCGCGGCGGTCATCCCTATGAAGCGTATCTTCCTTATTATACCTATGAAGAGATGGGACTTTCCTTCGAGGATTTTGAGCCCTTCTACAATTCCGCATCCAGCCAGTTCTACATCGTACATCAGACCTCGCCTCACCTCAACGGTAACTATGCAGGCTTCGGCTACGTCGTGTACGGTATGGACGTTGTCGATGCCATTGCTGAGGTTGAAACCAACAGCAGCGATAAGCCGCTGACTGACGTCGTGATCGAAAACGCTACCTTTATGAAAAAGAAATAATCAAAACGCCTTGGCAGAGCCAAGGCGTTTTGAAATATAAAAAGCGATGTGTTACCACATCGCTTTTGGAATTAGTCGCTGACGTAAGGCAGCAGAGCGACCGTGCGAGCACGCTTGATCGCAGTGGTCAGCTGACGCTGATGCTTTGCGCAGGTGCCGGAAACACGGCGGGGAAGGATCTTTGCACGCTCAGAGATGAACTTTCTCAGGCGAGCAACGTCCTTGTAATCGATTTCTTCTACTTTCTCAGTGCAGAAAACGCAAACCTTTTTTCTTCTGCGATTTGCACGAAAAGCAGGACGCTGTGTATCGTTTCTATCCATTTTGGTAGACCGTTTACCTTTCCACCCGCTGATTTACAATTGCTTTCCGTCATAGCGGGTTTTTGACGGAAAAGGGAATTTTTGATTAGAAGGGCAGGCTTTCGTCGCCCTGCATTTCTTCAAATGCGGCGTTGTTTCCACCGGCATTTGAGGAAGCGTTGCTGCCGTATGCATCAGGAGTGTACTGCGACTGATTGTCAGTACCTGCAGACTCGCTCGATCTGTTGGAATCGACGAAGGATACCTCGTCGGCAACGATGTCGGTAGCGTAATGCTTTACACCCTGCGGGTCGGTCCAGTTACGGTTCTGCAGCTGACCGCAGACCAAAATCGGACGCCCCTTCTTGAAGTAACGGGCAACAAATTCAGCCGATTGTCTCCATGCGACAATGTTAAAGAAATCCGCAGTGGGCTGCTGACCGTTCTGATCGCCCGAACGAGCAAAACGACGCTGCACCGCTATCGAAAATCTACAAACCGAAATACCGGTAGGGGTCTGCTTCAGTTCGGGATCTGCAGTGAGATTTCCAACCAAAATTACCTTGTTAAAACTTGCCATTGTCACACATCCTTTCAGTTGATAAGGGAATTATTCCGCTGCTTTTTCCGCAACGGGAGCCTTCTTTTCCTCGAGTCGAATGACGTTTGCACGCAGAATACCGTCGGTAATACCGAAGATACGCTTCAACTCAGCAGGGAAAGCAGGTTCGCTCTTGAAGGTAACGTTGACGTAGCAACCCTCGAACATATCGTTGATCGGGTAAGCCAGTCTGCGTTTGCCCCACTCGTTAACTTCCCCAACGGTACCGTTTTCGGCGATCAACGAGGTAAACTTTTCGATCAACGCCTTCTGATCCTCTTCAGCGAGAGTAGCGTCGACTACGAACAAAGTTTCGTAAGAACAAATCTTCTTCTCCATTGTGTACACCTCCTTATGGTCTTGTGGCCGCTCGCGCGGCAAGGAGACGGACTGCAATCGGGCAATCCGTACTAAAACAGAATTATAGCATACTTTTATTAGTATGTCAAGCGAGAAAATGAATTTTTTGTAAATTTTACTGGTTTGAGGCATCAGCCGCGCCGTTTTCGTGATCCGCAGGCTGGTTTTCGGAAATTGTGACCGCTTCTTCCTCGATGTCCTTTTTGAGATCCTCGAATTCTGCGGTACGGAAATCGTAGCCGATATAATCCTCTGTGGTCGTGGGTAAGCCGCGGCGAACGAAGATGTGTGCCATGATCTCGCGGATCTCGATCTCAACAGTTGCGCAAAGCGGAATTGCGATCAAGGCGCCGATAAAGCCGAACAGACCGTACCCGATGATCAGAAGCGGGAGTGCGAGAGCAGGGGAGGGGCGCAGCTTTTTACGCAAAACGAGGCGCGTAAAGGCCTGATGCCGCAAAATCTGAAGTCCGACAACGATCGCAAGCAGGATCCAGGCGTGCAGGGGTCTGTCAAGCAGCAAAACGACGAGGACGGAGATTGCCGTCGCAAGGAAGGGACCGAAATACGGAACCAACGTAAAAATAAAGATAAGGATCGAAATAATGATGACAAGGTAGGTGGGGATCTGCAGAATGCGTGCTCCGACGTAGCAAAGGATCGCCAGCAAAAGCGAGCCGATCAGCCGCGCGAAGATGAACTCCATCATATCGGTATACAGACGCTTGCAGAAATTCAGCACGCGCGGAACCGCCGCACCGTGCAGAAAGGCAGCGGTGATCTTGCCGAAAATGCGGTTGAACATCGGGCGGGAAAGAAGAAAATAGATTGAAATGATCACGCCGATGATGAGATTGAAGGTTTCGCTTGCCAGCGTTCCCGCAATCGAGAAGGCCTGTTCAGAATAGTTGGTCGTTACCCATCCCTTTACGACCTCAAGCGTTTCGTCAACGATGGTCTTGAGAATGGAGGAGGATGCGCGCAATCGCTCAATAAAGGCGGTGGTAGAGGAAACGGTATCGCCAAACGCCTTCTGAATGATATCCTGGCTGGAGGTGAGCGGCGGAATAACGCCGACGACGATGACCGTGAGGATGCCCGCAAGGATCAGATAGGCAAAAACAACGGAAAAAATAGAAACCAATTTTTTCTTGTGCTTTTTACACTTGGCAAAAATACGTCCGAATAGCTTTTCGAGCATCAACACCCATGGCAATTGGATGAACGTGATCACGATCCCGTAAAGGATCGAACGAACCTCCGCGAGGAGTCGCCCAATAAAGGAGAAGATGTCTCCAAGGTTGAAAACGAACAAAGCAAAAAGGAAAGCAAACGCAAGAACGAGAAGAACGTAGACCGATATGGATACGTATTTTTTATTCAGGTTGATCTTCACGGTCATCGCCTCCTTCCTCAACTATGGTTTTGGGTTCGTTTTTGCTGTCGGGCAGTTGCTTTTCGCCGTTTTTGTATGCCCTGATCTCGGCGGCAAAATGGAAGGTCTCCGTAAAGGTCATATCATACAGATCAGGGGTCGTCGGAAGTCCTTGTTTTGCAAGCCGTTTGTT
>JAFTLE010000025.1 GCA_017452895.1 Clostridia bacterium | reverse complement strand
CCGTATTTTCGATTGCCTCAGGAAGATCGGGAAAAAGAGCTTGCATTTGCTCGGTTGACTTGTAATAAAACTCATCGGTAGCAAAGCCAAAGGGGCGTCCCTCGGTCAGGGAATGGTTAGTCTGTATTGCCAAAAGCACCGCTTGGGTCGCGGCATCCTCAGCACGCAAATAGTGAACGTCATTCGTGGCAACCATGGGAAGTCCTGTGTGCTTTGCAACCTCACAAATGCCGCGACAGACTGTATCGTCATCCGCAAGTCCGTGGTGCTGAAGCTCAAGATAAAAGGAATTTTCTTCAAAAATCGAAGCATATTCAAGGGCAGAATTTATTGCAGCCCCCATATTGCCAGACATAATATGCGTGGGAATCTCTCCTGCGAAGCAGGCGGAAAGCGCAATAAGCCCACCCGCATTTGCTCGCAAAAGCTCTTTGTCAATACGGGGCTTTGAATAAAAGCCGTCGATAAAAGCGTCGGAAACAAGCTTGCAAAGATTGCGGTAGCCGAGCTCATTTTTACAAAGGAGAACGAGATGGTAGCCGACGTCCTGACGTGAATTCTTATCAAAACGGCTCTTCGGTGCGACGTAGACCTCACAACCGATAATGGGGTGAATTCCCTCTGCCTTACAAGCCTTATAAAAGGCTACGGCACCGTACATTACGCCGTGGTCGGTAATTGCAACCGCGGTGTGCCCGAGAGAGGCAGCGTATTTCGGGATCTCGCTGATGCGTGCCGCGCCGTCAAGCAGGCTGTATTCACTGTGCAGGTGAAGATGGACGAATTCTGCCATTTGTCGGTCTCCTTTCTCAGGTTTGAATCGATTGAATTATTTTTTCTCTAAAAGCGTCTCTGCAAACTCAACGATCTTCGTCAAGCGATGGTTTAGGCCTGATTTTGTGATGGGCGGTGTCATAGACATCGCCATCTGCGCCAGGGACATTTCCTGATGCTCAAGTCTGTATTCGGCGGTGGTTACAAGATCGGGGGGTAAAAACGAAAGCTTGTTCTCTGCTTTCAATCTTTCAATCGCCTCAATTTGGCGTTTTGCAGCCCCGACGGTTCGTTTTACGTTCGCGGTATAACAGTTTGTTCCGCGATTGGCGTTGTTTATAAATTCGCGCTCGATCTTCAAATTGATCAGCGAGAGCGTTGCGCTCGATGCGCCGACGGCGGTCAAAAGATCCTCGATCGATGTGGAGTCCTTGAAGTACAGAAATGAAAGACCGCGTCTTTGACACCGCTTTGGCAAAAAGCCGAGTGACTGCAAAAAGGCAGAGAGCTTGTCTATTCGCGAAGGCAAGGGGGAGAATTCAAGATGATATTGCTTTTCAGGCGGATCGACGCGTCCTGCGGCAAGGAAGATACCCCGCAAAAAAGAGTGGATGCATTCCCCGCAGGTTGCGGTAAACATATCTGCCTCGTTGTTTGTTTCAAATTTCTTAATCTCGCGAAGCGCTGATTTTGAACTGAACGTGATCTCCCGCACGTTTCCGCCCGATTTTACGGTAGAAACCGTCGAATCCTGCGTGAATTGCTCTTTAAGCAGATGAGCGGTATAATCAATGACGTCGGCATCCTCCAGACGGATAAAGACTGTCTCGTTTCTAAGGTCGGCACGCGCAAAAAGAATACCGAACAGAAGCGATCTGCGGCAACAGCGCTTTAATGGCTGTGCGATCAGATCCTTTTTGACAGCGGATGAATAAGACATTTTAAGCCTCCGATATGTATTCGATTTCGCAGACGAGGTCGATTCCAAAAACCTCTTTTACACGGACACGGGTCAAGCGGATCAGCTCTAAAACATCGGCAGCGGTTGCGTTTTCAAGGTTGACGATAAAGCCTGCGTGCTTTTGCGAAATTGCCGCACCGCCAACACGGGCTCCCTTTAAGCCCGCCTCTTCGATTAGGCGACCTGCGTAACTCCCAACGGGGCGGCGAAATATACTGCCGAGGCTCGGCAGCTCTAGCGGTTGCGTTTTTCTTCTTCGCAGAATTACATCGCGCATTTTTTGTTCGATCAAGTCCGACCTTCCTTCTTTTCCAACAAACTTGGCAGAAAGCAAGATGAGATCGGAGCGATGCTGTAAAAGACTGTCGCGCGTGGCGAAGCTTAGCTCCCTTGGCGTAAGCGTTCGTTTGGAAAATGTGTTTGTATCAAGGATACAAGCAGATTCCAAAAGATCAGAGACCTTTGTTTCAAATGCGCCCGCATTCATATAAACCGCCCCGCCAACGCTCCCGGGGATTCCGAATAGCTCCTCAAAGCCCGTGATCGAATGTGCGCGTGCATATTTGCAAAGCCGCGAAAGAGAGACGCCGGCAGATGCAAGGACGGTTGTACCGTCTCCCGATAGCGACGCCAGAAGCTCGGTTCGGATCAAGGCACCTCGAAATCCCTTATCGGAGAAAAGGAGATTAGAAAAATTTCCGACGATACGATACCGAACGCGGAGCTTCGAAATAAACTGAAGAAGACGGACAAGCGCCGCCTCACTCGTTGGGCTGATAATAAGATCGGCAATGCCGCCGATACGGATGGCCGACAGTGCGGCAATCGATTGATTGATCCCGTAGTAATAAGAAACTTCCTTTTGGGCTTGATTTTCGGTTTCAAGAAAGGATATGACGTTATCCAAAAGCACCTCCAAAATGAACAAAGGATACTTTCAGTTTATGAAAAATCAATCGGAATATACCATCAGATCCTCGGCCGCCTTATACTGTGCCTCTGTGACCGAAATGCCGCCGAGAATTCTTGCAAGCTCATCGATGCGCCCCTGACGGTCAAGCACGCGCACCTGCGTTTCGTTGCGTCCGGCAACCTCTTCCTTATGAATCAGGCTGTGGCAGTCGGCAAGTGACGCGATCTGTGCGGAATGTGTGACGCAAAGCACCTGAATGCTCTCTGCGGACCTTTTGAGCTGAATACCGACCTTACGCGCGGTCTTACCGGAGACACCGGTATCGACCTCGTCATAAATAACGGTAGGAATGCCGTCCTTATCGGTAATCGCGCTTTTTAGCGCAAGCATGATGCGGGAAAGCTCACCGCCCGATGCGATATGCGAAAGATCCCCCAAGGGTTCACCGGGGTTTGCAGAAACCAGAAACAGAACGGTATCGGCACCGTTTGCTGTGAACGGGAAATCATCCTGATTGCGGGCAACGGATACCTCAAATTTTACCTTCGGCATATCAAGAAAGCTCAAAACCGAGCAAACGTTACAGGATAGCTCCTTTGCGGCGGCGGCGCGCTTTTGGTGTAATTGGTCTGCCGCTGCATCCGCCTTTTGTAAAAGGTCCTTTTGTTGCTTCTGCAATTCCTCTATGCGCGCGTCTGCAGTTTCGAGAAGCTCAAGACGCTCCCTTGCATTTTTCAAAAAGGAGAGGATCGCCGCCTCATCCGCACCGTATTTGCGGCGCATTTTCGTGATGATATCCAGCCGCTCTTCGATCTCGTCCAAGCGTTTTTCCGGCGCATCTACGCAGTCTGCCGACATTTCGGCAGCGATCTCCGCCGCCGCCTCAATACCGGAAAGCGAGGATTCCAGAAGCTCTGCTGCCTTTCCGCCACTCGGTAAAATGTCGGAGAGCTTCTGCAATGCGTCGGAGGCACGTAGGATCAGGTAGTAAGCACTGCCCTTTTCGCTCCCCTTTAAAGCGCGGTAAGCGAAGTCTGCCTGCTTAAAGATCTTCTCCATATTGCGAATCTTCGCTTTTTCAGTTAGGAGCGCATCCTCCTCACCGAGTTTGATGTGCGCCGATTCAATATCCGAGATCTGATAACGAAGCATTTCGCACTCGCGCAGTTTTTCGCCTTCATCACGCTTCAACGCGGCGATCTCGTTTCTATTCTCGATCAGATGCTCGTATACTGTCCGGTAGTCGCGCAAAAGCGGCTCGACAGAGGCATAGCTGTCGAGGATGGAAAGATAGTTTTTACGCTGTAAAAGCAAGTGGTTGTCGTTTTGCCCGTGGATGCTGATCAGCATTGCGGCGACCTCACGCAAAAGCGAAAGGTTGACAGCGCGTCCGTTGATCCTTGCCGAAGAACGGCTGTCTGCATGAAATCTACGCTCGATCAAGAGAGTTCCGTCCTCGTCGGGCTGTGCTCCAAGCTCCGATAGCTTAGAGGCGACCGTCGGCAAAAGATCACCGAAAAGACCACTGACAGACGCAGAATCCGCACCCCGTCGGATGAGATCGCGTTCTGCACGTCCGCCCATCAAAAAATGAATGCTGTCGATCAAAATCGATTTTCCCGCGCCTGTTTCACCCGTCAATGCGGTGAAGCCGCTTGAAAAATCAATATCAAGCGAACGAATGATCGCGACGTTTTCAATGTGCAGGGAAAGAAGCATTGGAAACCTCCAAAAAATTAAAGTGCGCGGATCATGTGCGCAATGTTGTCACACAGCTCCTTTGCCAGCGCTTCGTCACGAACGACGACGAGCACGGCATCATCCCCCGCAACCGAACCGAGGATCCCGCTGATCGAAAGTGAGTCGACACAGGAGCCGACGGCGGGCGCCATGCCGGGATAGGTCTTGATCACCAGAAGATTGCCGGCGAAGTCAACCTTTACGATCGAGTCGGTGATCGCACTGCTGAATTTAGGGATCGTTGCTTCCTTGGTTTCGGTCGGTAGAATATATTTGTATTCACCCGTTGCAGTCATGCCCTTGTAGAGCTTCAGCTCGCGGATGTCACGGGAGATCGTTGCCTGAGTAGCCGTGATACCCTCGGATAAGAGGTATTTTTGAAGCTCATCTTGGGTCTGGATCGGATATTTCTGAATCAGCTGCAAAATTTTTTCCTGTCTTGTGCCTTTCATAAGTCCTCCGTTACATCTTAAGCGCGGCCATGCGCATTTTTTGTTCAATTATGTCAAGTAAAGCCTTGTCTTCAAGAGAGAGCATTTTGAAAGTCTGTGCGGAGCGGCGCAGCTCAACCTTGTCACCCACGTGCAGGATGGCACTGTCGCGCCCGTCGATACTGACGATCGCCGTCTCATCCTCGGACCTGCAGACGTTGCGAACGGAAAGAACAGAGTCAGGAGAAAACAGAATGGAACGCGAAAAGAAGGAATGCGGACATATAGGGGTCACGCAAAGTGCCTTCAAGGAGGTATCAACGATAGGACCGCCCGCTGAAAGCGAATATGCGGTCGATCCGCACGGTGTTGAAACGATCAGGCCGTCGGCGCGATAAGTGAGGGCCTTTTTGCCTCCTTCGCACAGCTCGAGGTCTGCCAAGCGGGCGATCTGTCCGTGTGAAACAACGACGTCGTTGAGAGCATGCTTGTAAAGCGAGGTGCGTTCCCCTGTTTTACGGATGAGAGTAACGTCAAGCGTCATGCGCTCTCTCAGATCGTATGTGTCGGAAAAAAGTGCGGAGAGCCTTGAAAGTTCATTGGGCGACACCTCCGCAAGATAGCCGAGGCGTCCCATATTGATCCCGAGAACCGGCAGATCGTGACGTATTGCCGTATGTGCTGCGTCAAGGATCGAGCCGTCACCGCCGAGCACGAGGATAAGCTCAGCATCGGGCGGAAAATGACTTTCGTCGTAAAGCGTCACGCCGTGGGGGATCAGATCCTCATGCTGACGCTCAACGTAGACCGTCGTATCCGACTGCCGTAGGACGCGGATCGTTTGCAGCGTCACGGCATAGTCGGGGTCCTTTTGACGGTTCGGTATGATTACAAACTTTTTCATAGGCTGTCCTTCCTGAAATATGCTAAGTATTCAACGTTTCCATCACCGCCACAGATCGGTGATTCGATTATTCCCTGAAACGAAAGGCCAAGGAGCGTAGCGGCATCTTTGACACGGTCAATCGCTTCTTTTCGCGCACTTTCTTTTCGTACGATGCCGCCTTTTCCAATGTGTGCCCTGCCAACCTCAAACTGCGGCTTGATCAGACTGATCAGCTCGCCGCCCGAGGGAAGGATGTCGGCGATTGCAGGCAGGATCATCGTTTGTGAAATAAAGGAGACGTCCATCACGGCAAGCGTGACATCCGCAAACAGAGATCGGTCGAGATAGCGCGCGTTTGTATTTTCAATCGAGAAAACGCGCGGGTCGGTGCGCAGATGCTGAGCAAGCTGCCCGCTTCCCGAATCGACGGCATAGACCTTTTTAGCGCCATTTTGTAATAGGCAGTCGGTAAATCCCCCACTGGAGGCGCCAATATCAATGGCAACGCGATCGCAGGTCGAAACGGGAAAGGCACTGAGTGCGGCCTCAAGCTTCAGTCCGCCGCGGCTAACGTAGCGGAGCGCGGAAGAGGGGACCAGCTCGATCACGTCGTCAGCAGAAACCTCAAGCGACGGTTTGTCGGCGATTTTTCCGCCGACCTTCACAGCGCCCTCCAGAATGGCTGCTTTGGCACGGGTACGCGTTGTGACAAGACCGCGTTCTGTAAGTGCAATATCAAGCCGCATAGATAGAGTTCCCTGTCAGAAACGGATAGATAACGCCGATTAAAATGCCCAAGAGCGCACCGAGCAGGACTTGAAGCGGAGTGTGTCCGATCAATTCCTTCAGCTTTTTGGTCGGAAGCGCAGAATCGTTTTCGGAAAAAAGTCTGCGCGAGATATGGTTCAGTATCTTTGACTGCTCGCCGGTCTCACGGCGCACACCCATTGCATCGTACATCACGATGAAACCGAATATGGCAGCGACCGCAAAGCACGGAGTTGCCGCCCCGTATTCCATGGCGATGCAGGCAGTCAGCGCGCAGACGCACGCTGAATGGGAGGAAGGCATCCCACCGGAAGTAAAGAGATTTTTAAGCGATACGCGTTCACTTTGCGTAAGCGAAATTGCGATCTTAATGATCTGCGCGGTAAACCAAGCGATGATGCCGGCGATCAGCGGATCGTTTCTGAAAAAACTCATTGGAAGCTCCTTTTTATTTCCGACGAGTCAGGATGTACTGCGCCAGATCATCAAAAATGCCGTTCGTGTCCCATTCTCTGACAAGATTTGAGGCGCTCTCGGCAAGATCAGATGCCAGCGTAAGCGCCTGCTCCCGAGAATAGAAGGAAAGATAGGTGTTCTTCCCTGCTTTTTCGTCTTTTCCTGTGGTTTTTCCAAGCTCTGCGGAATCGCCGTAGCGGTCAAGCAGATCGTCGGTCAACTGAAACAATTGGCCGATCCGCTCAGAATAGCCGCGAAAGGCAACGGCAGCAGATACGGGGGCGGACGAGAGGATCAGTCCAAGCTCGATTGCAGTGCTAATAAGTGCGCCGGTCTTCAGGTGATGGATCTTCTTAAGCGTGTCGACCCCGATCTGTCGGTTCTCAGCGGCAAGATCCATGATCTGACCGCCAACCATGCCGACGGGGCCTGCATTTTTGGCAAGCACACGGACGGCGGCGGCATTTTTCAGGGGATCCCCCTCGTTTGTCGCTATGAAGAAGGCAAAGGTCAAGAGCGCATCTCCTGCGAGTATTGCATTCGCCTCGCCGAATTTTTTGTGACTCGTCAGTCTTCCGCGGCGATAATCGTCATTGTCCATTGCGGGCAGATCGTCGTGGATCAGCGAATAGGTGTGGATCATTTCAAGTGCCGCGGCATAGGGTAACGCCGCTTCTCTTTCGACGCCAAAGGCGGCGGCGACTTCGAGCACGAGAAAAGGACGGATGCGCTTGCCGCCTGCAAGCAGGCTATATCTCATTGCCTCAAAAAGCGGTGAAAGGTCACTGTCATCCGTGACACAGACTCTCGAAAGATAGGAATCGATCAGATCCGCATCTTCCTTCAAACGCAATTGCAGTTGTCCGTCAGTCTTTTGCATGGAAATCATCTTCAACCAATTCCCCGTCCTTACCGATCAGAATTTTTACCTTTTGCTCAGCCGCTTCGAGCTTTGCGGTGCAAATCCGGATCAAACGCACCCCCTCCTCGAAATCGGCGAGGGAGTCGTCAAGCGCGGATGTCCCACTCTCCATTTTTGCAACGATCGCTTCAAGCTTTTCGATCGCTTCTTCAAAATTCAATTCATTGCTTTTCATTTTTATCTCCATACGTCATAATTACAGAGGAAACGCTGCCATCGCAAAAGTGCGTAGTCAAAACGTCCCCTTCGCAAAGCTGTTCCTTGCTTTTCACAATAACACCGTTTTTGTCTTCCGTAACCGTATAGCCACGGCTTAAAACCGACAGCGGAGAAAGCACCTCCGCCTTTGCCGTGAGAACGGCAAGCTGATTTTTCTTCGTGTTCAAAAGCTCTGTTAATGAGTGCTCAAGCGCTTCCGCATCGCTTGATAAACGGTTTTGCTTTTCTGCAAGCAAAATATCAGGCGTATCGAATACGCGCCGCGTCCTTATCGCATCGATGCGTGCTCGGTAAAGCTCGGTCTTTTTGAGCAAGCATTCCTTCAAGCGCGCATTTATTGCATGCAGGTCGGCGAGAAGCGTATGCTGATCGGGGACGGCAAGCTCTGCCGCGGCAGATGGGGTTGGAGCGCGCAGATCCGCTACAAAATCGCAGATCGTAAAATCCGTCTCATGACCGACGGCTGAAATGACGGGGATCTCCGATGCCACGATCTCACGCGCGAGCGTCTCGTCGTTGAAAGCCCACAGATCCTCAATCGAGCCGCCGCCACGGCCAATGATGATCACATCAGCGGCAGAAAAAGCATTGAAATAACGCAGACCCGTGATCAGGCTGGGGACAGCCCCATCGCCCTGCACCTCTGCCGGATACAGTGCGATCTCGGCTGACGGATAACGCCGTCCCGTAATGTTGATAATATCGCGAACAGCCGCCCCGGTCGGCGATGTGATCACACCGACGCGACGCGGAAATTTCGGCAAGGGACGCTTGCGTGCCTCATCAAATAACCCCTCGGCGGCAAACTTCTTTTTTAACTGCTCGTAGGCAAGCCATAAAGCGCCGATCCCGTCGGGCTGCATATCCGTCACGTAAAGCTGATACTGACCGTCACGCACGAAAACGGAGACGCTACCGGTGGCAATGACCTTCATACCGCTTTCGGGACGGAAGCGAAGCCCACCGGTATACGAACGAAACATAACGGCGCGGATCAGGCTGTTTTCATCCTTCAGTGAAAAGTAGAAATGACCGCTTCTGTGCGCGGTGAAATTTGAGATCTCGCCACGGATAGAAAGCCTTCCGAGGGCGTAATCGCCGTCGATTATCGATTTGATATAATCGTTCAGCTCGGATACGCTGATCGTTACGTCGCGTCCGACAAAGGAGGGCTTGAAAAAATCATCCATAAAAGTTATTCCGTTTCATAAGCTTGTGCCGCGAGAATCGCGATTCCGCATGCGTTGTCGGAGGAAAAAGCAGGCTGCGCGAAATAGGAATGCGGATAGGCGGCTAGTCTCTCCTTGATGATTCCGTTTGACATTACACCGCCGCCGTACACCAGCGGAATCTCTCCGTATTTTTGGCGGAAGGCTTTGCCGATCTCTTCCAAGGCGCGCGCAACATAATCGAGAACGAATGCGGCGGTGAGAGGGGCGTCGGCGGTCTCGCTGTAAAGCTTCAACGCCAGATTCTCGAGCCCCGAAAGATTAAAGAAGAATCCTTCAAGCGGAATTTTCCTTCTCGGGATCCGCTTAGTATTCTGAAGTGCCAGCTGCTCGAGCGCGGGACCTGCAGGAAACGAAAGCCCCATCGCAACGCCTATGCGGTCAATGACCTGTCCTGCGTTCAAATCGGCTGTGCCGCCGACGATCTGCGCCGCGAAGCCTTCTCGCGAGCGCGAGGAAACGTACAAAAGCTCGGTCGTGCCGCCGGAAACGTGAAAGGCGCCAAAGGGTTGATCCATCGGGATCTCCGCCCCCGAGGAGTAAAGCGCTGCCATCAGGTGTCCGCATTGATGAGAGAAGGAATACAGCGGCACCCCAAGTGCTGTGGCAAAGGAGGTTGCCGCAGAGACCCCTGCGAGAAAGCAAGGCATATAAGAGCCGTCAACGTTGCGCGGCCGCGTCGATGCACCGACGGCACATACCGTACCGTCTCCTAAGGTCTCGCGTATCTTCGTCAGCGTCTCGGGTAAATTTTTCGTGTGCTGAAAGAGGGCATCGGACTGTCGCAAGCCGCGCTCTCCTGCCCCAACGGTCAAAAGCGTCTTGAAATTCGCGAGGATCTCGCCATCACGGTAAAGGGCTGCGGAGGTCGTGTAGTTGCTCGTATCGATACCGAGGACGGTCTTACTCATCCTCACCGCGACCTTCCTTTGCGATCGCGGCAATCGAGTTCAGAATGCCGTTGACGAACTTTCTCGTTTTATCGTCACCGAATTTCTTTGCAAGCTCGATCGCTTCATTCATCGAAACGCGCAACGGAACCTCTTTCATATAAAGCATTTCGTAGGTCGAAAGCGTGATGATCGCCAAGGCAACCTTGGAAATGCGGTCGCGTCTCCAACGTCGCAGAAAGCGGTCGATCATGGAATTGATCTGTTCTTCGTGCTCTGCAACGCCGAGGATAACTCCCTTGATATACGGATCATCCTCAAGCTCCCGGCAGATGAGTGCATTCTCATACAGCTCGGCGTAGGAGATCTCCGGCTTGAATTTCTTTTCATAGAGCATCGTAAAAGCGTTTTCTCTGGCGTAACTTCTCTTCATTTTTCCATCCCGACAAAAGTCAATTCCTTGTTTGAATTATTGCCTGTATATTTAGGCATTATTATATATTATACATTAATATTCACAGGTTGTCAACTTCTGGGAGAGATAATTTTTATTACCACGTGTGTTTTTTTGTTGATCGCAAAGAATATATACGAAAGCGTGTTTTTTGTAAAAAAGCTGTTGTCCACCCGAAGGGGTTGCATCTTTTTTGAAAAATCTGCTTGCATTTATCAAAAAATTGTGGTATTCTATTTCAAGAACTGTTTTTGGGAGGAAACCATGAATTTTTTGATCAGATTAAAACAGTGGTTCATCAAGGCTTGCGTGCTTGACGTGGCGATCACTTTTATCTTCTACGCAATTGCGACCGCAATTGCAAAAAGTGAAGCTATTACGGATGGAGCGATGGATTTTGAATTCGCTCAATACGTCCTTTTACTTCTTTTCTCGTTTTACGCCGCCGTGATCCACGATATCTTTAAGATCACCCCCTTGCCCTATATTGCAAGACTGTTCATCCACTCCGTCGCCTTTACAACGGGTCTGTTTTTGCTCTACTTTTATATGTTCAACAAGGGCAACGGCGGCACGCCCGGCGGCGACAGAAGCTTTGCGATGATCTTCGTGATCCTATTCTCGTATTTCATCGTTTACGGAATCGTCAAGCTCGTTTTGCTTTTCCTTTGGCCACAGATCAGAAAAAGACTCCCCTCCCACGCTTCAGAGTCGAAAAATACACAGAAGGAAGAATATCAGAGCCGATTCAACTGATCCTCTGAAACACCGTATGAAACACCATCCCTTCATAAGGACACTTCTATATTTCACAATTGTATTGAATTTGATTTTACCGTTTACAGTGACATCAACGGCATCCGTCCTCTCGGATGCCGTTTTTCTTGGCGATTCGACGACCAACTCGCTTCGCTTCTGGGGTGTTCTTGAGGGGGGACGGGATACCGCCGCGGTATGGACCGGTCCCGACTCTACGCTTTCTATGTGGGGGCTTGCCGATAAGGAGATCGGACTCACTGTGGGGATGAAAAGGGTCTACGGCGACCGCTTGCAGAAAGCCAACGTCAGGCGCATCGGTCAAACCGACGTTTTGTCTCTAATTGACCTTTCTGCCCTGATAAAACCGGCGAAAATGATCATTACGCTTGGCATAAACGGATGCGCGTTGATGTCAAAGGAGGACTTCAAAGCCGAATATACCGACCTGATTTCAGCACTCAAAGAAGCGACCCCAAAGACTCGGATCTATCTTTCATCGATCTTCCCCGTCGCCAGACATTCAAGGATCAAAAAAGCATCCTTGGATCTTGCAAACCGATGGATCAAAGAGATTGCAAGTGAGCAAAGCGTAAGCTTTATCGACACGAACCGTCACCTTTGTGACGCTGACGGCTATGCACCAAGCGAGCTTGTAGACAGCGCTGACGGCATACACTGGAATCAGGCGGGGTGTCGCAGGATCGTAACTGTTTTTGAAAAACTATTGGAGGAAAATGAACGTGAATAAAACGATCGCCCTCTTTCTGCTTTCCCTTACGCTTCTCTGTTTTTTTGCTTGCTCGGATACCCCTGAGCTTTCGGTTGACGAGGTTACAGCCCAAATCGAAAGCAGCCTCGACGGTTACGACTTCGTTGATGCCAACGAACGCTATCTTCGTGCCAACGTCGACTATCAACGTGAGCTTGCCGTCCGCTTCGCGGCAAAGCGCTGTGAATCGGGGGCGGCTTGCGAATTCGGCGTGTTTGAATGTAGGGATAAAGAAATGGCAAAAGAACTTGCCGAGCATATTGAGGCACGCATAGAGAAACGCCTGGAATTGGCGGATAATCGCTATTTTAGCGATGAATCCTCCAACCTTTTAAACGCAAGAGTCAAGCAAAACGGAAGGTATCTGTTTTATTGCGTGCTTCCGCCAGACGACGGAAAAAACGCACTTGATATCTTTGAAAGCAACCTGTGAAACCAAAAGATCCGCCGTAACAAATGGCGGATCTTCTCTTTAAAACCTAGCAAAAACAAGGGCAGAATTAATTCTCGCACAGCAAAGGCGTAAATTTAGATGCAGGGCTTGACATTTCATTCATTCTGTGTTATGATAAATCGCACGCGGGTATGGCGGAACTGGCAGACGCGCCGGATTTAGGATCCGGTGGGCAACCGTACAGGTTCAAATCCTGCTACCCGCACCAAAAAGGCTATCTCAAGCGGTAAGCTGAGATAGCCTTTTTATTACCTCCTTCGCCTTCCCATAATACGCAGCAAGCGCAAAAACAGGTTGATGATGTCAAGATATAGATCGCACGCACTGTCAACGGCGTTATCAAGCGTCGGCTCATAGGAGCAGGCACGCGACCAATCAAAGGCGATATAGAGAGAAAAGATCAAAACCAGAAGAGAATCAAGCAAAAAGCTATCGAGCCCTAAAATTAAAAAGACAAAGCCCGCAACCATTGACAGGAAAAGCGCGGTCAAGAGAGCCCGCCCGAGCTTTCTGAAGAAATTCGGAAAGATCGTTGCGACACCCGTCATTGCAACCACAACGGCAGCGGTTCCGAACATTGCGGCGGCAACGAGATAGGGATCGTAAGCAAAGGTCACCATTGAGACCAGCACACCAAGCGGAAGAACGACCAAATTGTAGCCAATGAAGCTGACAAGCGGACTTTCCGACCGCGTCAGAAAAATTCCGAGAATGCTGAGGATCAAATAAGCGATCAGGACGAAGGGATAGGCATTATAAAGAAGGAGGATCGCACGGTCGGTCAAGAGCGCCGATACGATCGCATTGAAAAGCAAGCCGTAAAGAATGATCAATCCGATCAAGAGCTGATAAAGCGGCATTGGAAGCTGACGCTCCGTATGCAGAAACAAACGTCGCTTCTCTTTCTGCGCATTTTGATCAAACCATCCTCTATAATCTGCCATTTTGTTTTCTCCTTTGTTTTTTTATAGTATACCACACTTCACAGTTTTTTGCAAAAAATAAAACCGCACCGTTACGGTGCGGCTTGCGGGCGTTATTTTCTACGACAGCCGTCGTGATCTTCCTCGTCCCGTTGTGCATTGAATGCGGAAAGCGGTAAGGGACTGAACTCGTTCACGGGGAAAGCAAGCGTGCGGAAGAGACTGCAAGGATCGTCCTCCTCTGCAGCTACACACTCCTTGTCGGGAACAGAATAGTCGGATGCCGTGATCAGGAACTGAGCAGGACGCTCGATGCGGATCACAGAGAAAACGCCGAGAGAGACGAAGAGGCGGCGTCCGTTTTCGGGATCAACGAGATCCCCCGAGCAAAGCTCACAGATTCCCGAAGGAATGTCACTGCAGTTACAGCAGCTGTATCCGCAGCAGCAATCGCCCTCAAGGATCTTCGTTGACAGTGCGATGGGAGCAACGACCTCGACAACCCCGACGGGCAGATTGGTTTCTTTGCTACACTGTACGTCGCAGAAATTCTCGCTTTGCGTGCTTCTGAAAATGCTGACGTTCCCCTCGCTGCCAAACAGAATGACCTTTTTCTCTAAAACGGCAATTCCATCAAATTCCTGAGAACGGCCGTTTCCAAGGCAAGCCTCCATCGTCAGAAGAATGTAGATGCGAACGGAAACCTGGTAAAAGCCGCGATTGAACGGTACGGAGTCCACCCCTACGTTCGTCCAGATCACCGATGCCGATTTTGCCCGCACCGTACAGGTCTGATCAATGATCTCCTGACCGAAGGCGGTCAGAAAAACGCGAACGTCCTCATAACAGTCTCTGTCGCGGCAGGAATCCAACACGCGATAGGTATCGATGCAGACGGTCTCACGCCCAACGGATGCGCTCGCAGCATTTCCCTGCCCACCGCAGGAACACCTGTTTTCTGCCATCTTATCCAAAACCTCCTAAACAAAAAATTACCGAGGTAATGACACCTCGGTAATATGTTATGCAGAACGTGTCGGAGTGACAGAAATTACTGCATATTGATGACTTTATCCTTTAAACTGTCAGGGCAGGCTTTAAAATCGATCGAAGACGTCATCGTGCAATCAAAGCCGAGCTTGCCGGAAATAGCATCGACCTCTTCAACGAAAGCGGTGAACGAAGCAACGTCGTCGCCGCAGATCTTCAAAGCGGAATCAACGTAGATATCCGTGATGTCGCGGTTGCTTGCAACAATTCCCGTAATGAAGCCATACAAAGACTGTGCATCCTGAATTGCAAATTCATCCGTATCGATCAAGCGTGCGCGGTAGGTGACGTCGTAGTTCAGCTTTGCGCCCTTTTCAATACAGATTACGGCCCCCTTACTCTTTTCGGTCGCAGAGTTAACGAGTCCAAGCAGGATCTTTGTTTTGCCGGTGCCTTTCGTGCCAATGATGAGTTTTACCATAAGTACGGCCTCCTTAAAAATGGTTTTAGTGGATCACTACCTATATGATACACTAAAACCATTTAAATTTCAAGGGGTATTTGAAAATTATTTCATTTTTGTTTTCAAAGCTTCGCGTTCGGTTCCTTCTCGTATCCCGCCTTGCCAAGCAAAGCAAACATATTCTTCTTGTAAGCCTCAACACCGGGTTGATCGAAGGGATTTACGCCGAGCAAATAGCCGGAAACGGCGCAAGCAAGCTCGAAGAAATAAACTAGCTCACCAAAGGAATATGCGGTACGGTCGGAAATCTCAACGATGAGATTCGGCACACCTCCGTCAACGTGGGCAAACAGCGTGCCGAGCATTGCCGCCTTATTGACCTCGTTGAGATCCTTGCCCGAAAGGAAATTGAGTCCGTCAACGTTTGCAGGATCGTTCGGGATCTCAAACTCTACCCCCGTATCCTTGATGTCGAGAACGGTTTCGAAGAGATTGCGGGGGCCATCCTGAATATACTGACCAAGAGAATGCAAATCCGTGGAGAAAATAACCGAGCTCGGATAAATTCCCTTCTGATCCTTTCCCTCGCTCTCCCCGTAAAGCTGCTTCCACCATTCGTTGAACATGGTCTGGAACGGCTCGTAGCCGACCAAAATCTCCATCGTCTTTCCCTTACGGTAAAGAATGTTGCGGAGTGCGGCGTATTTCAGGGCATCGTTTTTGTCGAGGTCGTTGGTCCGGGTCATTTCCTTGACCGCGTCCGACGCGCCCTGCATCATTGCATCGATATCAATGCCTGCCGCGGCGATCGGCAAAAGACCGACGGCGGTCAATACGGAAAATCTGCCGCCAACGTTATCGGGCACTATGAAGGTCTCGTAACCGCTTTCATCAGAAAACTGCTTCAATGTTCCGCATGCTTTGTCCGTGGTCACGAAAATGCGCTCACGCGCGCCGTCAACACCGTACTTTTTTACCAAAAGCTCGCGAAAAACGCGGAAGGCGATCGCGGGCTCGGTGGTCGTGCCGGACTTGCTGATAACGTTGACGCAGATATCCTTGCCGTCGCAGATCGTCAAAAGCTCAGTGAGTGCCGCGGCACTGATCGTGTTCCCCGCAAAATAAATATCCGGGGTGTCCGTATTCAGATCGTTATAAAGCGGAGACTTTATAAATTCAATTGCCGCGCGTGCGCCAAGATAAGAGCCGCCGATACCGATCACAACCAGAATATCGCAGCTTTTCTTAATTTTTTCTGCCGTAAGCTTGATTCTTGCGAATTCCTCGCGGTCGTACTGATGGGGCAAATAAAGCCAGCCAAGAAAATCATTTCCCTGTCCTACGCCGGACTTGATCATTTCGAAGGCGCTTCTTGCAAGGGGCTTGATGTATTCAAGCTCGTGATCCTTTACAAATCCTTCGGCAAAACGGGTGTTAAGTTTGATCGACATAACGAAATCTCCTGAAGCATATTTATCAGATATTATGATACACCAACTTTTAGCCTTTTTCAAGAGATTTTATAATATTTTTTCAGATTTTTACGGAAATAAAAAACTTTTTACCATCCGATACAAAAGCTGGGTATAGGATATTTTTTCCACCGTTTCTTTTGTGACAATATTACACTTACCGATCAGCTTACCGTCTGCAAAAAAAGAGACGGATCCAACGGCTTGCCCTGCGGTAATCGGTGCATTCAGCGACTCCTCAAGCGTAATTTTGACAGTCACATTTTTCGCGTCTCCCTTGCCAATGATCGCTGCAAAATTTTCCGCCTCGACCTTTATCTCTTCCTTCGTGCCACCCAAGACCTTAATCGGGTCGAGCAGAGGCACCTCAGAGGTGTAAAGGCCATAATTTGCAAAGCCGTAATCGAGTAACTTTTTGGTTTCCGCATTCCGTATATCCCGTGTTTCCGCCCCCATCACCACTGCGATCAAGTGCATACCGTTGCGAAGGGCTGTGGCACTGATGCAGAATTTTGCCTTTTCGGTCGATCCCGTCTTCAAGCCCGTCGCGCCGGGGTAAAAGCGGATCAGACGATTGGTGTTGGAAAGACCGAACGCGCCGTCTCTGATCGTATCCATCCAGATAGAGCTGTATTCAAGAATTTTCGGGTGTGCCATCAGTGCGCGTGACATCACCGCAATATCGCGTGCACTTGAATAATGCTCCGTCGCGGTGTCGTCAAGTCCGTTTGTATTTTCAAAATTCGTGTCGTTCATACCAAGCATTTTCGCTTTCTGATTCATCGCCGAAACAAACGCTTCCTCACTCCCTGCAATATGCTCGGCAAGTGCGCAGGCGGCATCGTTCGCACTTGATATCACGACGCTCTTCAAAAGATCCTCAACACTCATCTTTTCTCCCGGCTCCAGAAAGATTTGGGAGCCACCCATAGATGCCGCATGCTCACTCACCGTCACGGTTTCGTTCAAAGAGAGGCGCCCATCCTGAATAGCCTCCATTACCAGAAGCAGCGTCATGATCTTCGTGACGGAGGCAAGGGGTAATCTTTCGTCCGCGTTTTGTTCATATAAAACGGTGCCCGTCGTGTAATCCATCAGAAATGCCGATTTTGCGTTCAGATTGAGCGTGTAGGCGGTATCAACAGTTTGCGTTTTTACCTCTTTTGCCCCGACAGAAAGATACGTGAGGGGAAAAAGCAAGAGAAGCGTCGCGAATATAAAGCAGCCTAATTTTTTCATACTATACCTCGTTTTTGTTGAAGTTAGTATAAATATATCAGCGTACAACTCTATTTATGCAAAAAGCAGCCGCAATCATTGCAGCTGCTTATTTATCTTTTGCAAAAAACTCATCTCGCAGGATCGAACAAACGCCGACGTTTACATATTCGCCGCGAACGCAGACGGCGTTTCGCAGGATCCCCTCGAAATGCATTCCGTTTTTCTCCATCACACGGCGACTCGCATGGTTTTCCTCCATATAGCGCCCCTCGATCCGCTGAAGCTTCAATTTTCGGAATCCAAAGTCAAGCACGGCGCTGACCGCCTCTGTGGCGATCCCTTTTCCATGATGCTCCGAATGCAGGACATATCCGATCTGTGCCGAATTGTTCTCGAAATCGAAACTTGTAAAGCCACACGTGCCGATCAAATGCCCGCTGTCAAGCAGGATTACTCCCCAATCATAAAAGCTTCCCGCGCGGTAAACGTCTTGCAGATAATCAACGTAGGTTTTTGAATAAGAGAGGTTGGGATGTGGTTCCCAAAGCAAAAAACGCGTCACCTCCGGGAGGCTTGCGTAGCTATAAACGTCCGTTGCGTCCTCGCGTTCGATCCGACGCAAGAGCAACCGCTCTGTCCGTAGACGCGGTACGTGGCGAAATATACGCGCGATCGTTTCTTTTTTCATACCGTCCTCGTTTTAAGTGCAATTAATCCTGATAGCTATAATATATGCGCTACCGTTTAGTATAGTATACCATTAAACCCGTCAGACGGCAATATTTTTTTATAACTTTTGAAAAAATATTGCATTTATTTGCGTTTTGTGCTAAAATAACCTTGTTTGAGTATTTATCTTAGAAGGATGTATCATTTATGGAAGATAAAAAGAAAAAAAAGCGCTTCCGCTTGTTTGACTCTCAGCGTGAGGGAAAGGGTGTCAGTAAGGAAGATGCAAATATTACTCCTGATCTCCGCGGATTCTGGCGCGGTCTGCGCCGCGATCTGAGCCGTCTTGTGCGTGTCAATTTGCTGATTGTGCTTGGGAACTTCCCTATTGTCTTTGCTCTGATCGCGCTCTCGGGTGTTTTTAATCAAAAATATGCGGCACCTGTCAGCGATCTCTTTCAATCGCTTCACGCACTTTCGTTGCTTGAGGGCGGTTCGGCATCCCCCGCTCTGTTCGCGCGGATCGGCATTGACGGCTTACAGTACTCCGCCTCGGCAATGACTACCTTGACCTACGTTTTTTACGGACTTGCCGCGCTCGTCATTTTTACCTTCGGTTGTGTAAACGTCGGCGTTGCTTATCTGATCCGCAATATGATCAAGGGTGAGCCTGTCTTCATTTGGTCGGATTTCTGGTATGCGATCAAAAATAATTTCCGTCAGGCATTTTTCTTTGGAATTCTTGATGCTTTCCTTCTGTTTTTGATCCCCTTCAATATCATCTCGCTTCTTGGTGGTGGCAATCTTTTCACAAGCATCATGTTCTGGATGACCATTGTAATCGGTATTCTCTACTTCTTTATGCGCTTTTACATTTACCTGCAAATGGTCACTTTTGATCTGTCACTCTGGAAGATCCTCAAAAACTCCCTGATCTTTTCGCTTTTGGGCATCAAACGCAATTTGATGGCTCTGCTCGGAATTATACTTTTG
>JAFTLE010000024.1 GCA_017452895.1 Clostridia bacterium | reverse complement strand
CACTTGACTTTTAATCAAGGTGTCCGGAGTTCGAGTCTCCGCAGGAGCACCAACCGAAAGACACCCGTACGGGTGTCTTTTGTTTTTTGAGTACGTAAGACGAAAGGAAGAAAATATGACGAGAATTGATATTTTTTCGGGATTTCTCGGTGCGGGGAAGACCACACTGATCAAAAAACTGCTTCGCGAGGCATATGACGGAGAAAAGGTTGTTTTGATTGAAAACGAATTTGGCGAGATCGGTATTGACGGCGGATTTCTGAAGGAAGCGGGAATCGAGATTACTGAAATGAACTCGGGCTGCATCTGCTGCTCACTTGTCGGAGATTTTTCCGAGGCGCTTCAAAAGGTTCTGGCAGAGTATGCACCTGACCGAATTCTGATCGAGCCCTCGGGTGTTGGTAAACTGAGCGACGTTATGCGCGCGGTACAGAGCGCGGTCGGTGAGGGGGCAATGGCCGTTGGCCTCACGACGGTAGTCGATGCCAACAAGTGCAAGATGTATATGAAGAATTTCGGCGAATTCTTCAACGATCAGATCGAGCATGCGAAGACCGTTATCCTCAGCCATACGGATCGTGCCCCCGAGACAAAGATCAACGAGGCGGTCGAGCTTTTGCGCAAACATAATCCGGAGGCTGTGATTGTCACAACTCCGCTTGACAAACTCACGGGGGCGCAACTTCTTGCGGCAATCGAGCAGAAAAATACGCTGCACGCAGAGCTTGAACAGATGGAACGGGATCACCATGATCATAAGCATCACCACCACGACCACGACGAGGATTGCGACTGCGGTTGCCACGATCACGAGCACGAGCATCACCACCACGACCACGATGAGGATTGCGACTGCGCTTGCCATGATCACGAGCACGAGCATCACCACCACGATCACGGCGAGGACTGCGACTGCGGATGCCACGGCCACCATCACCACCATCATGCGGACGAGGTGTTCGCCAGCTGGGGATGCGAGACCGCGCGTAGCTTCACGGAGGATGAGATCCGGACGATCCTTGACCGCTTTGACGAGGACGACTCCTTCGGTATGATCCTGCGTGCAAAGGGCATTCTTCCATCCGCTGACGGAGAATGGATCCATTTTGACTATATTCCCGGCGAGTCGAATGTTCGTCGCGGCGCTGCCGATATCACGGGCAGACTTTGTGTGATCGGCTCTAAAATCGATAAGGAAGCACTGTCCGTGCTGTTTATGGTGAAATGAATAATCAACCGCAAGTAGAAATGCCCGTTTATCTCTTCACGGGATTTTTGGAAGCAGGAAAGACGACCGTCATTCGCAATACGCTCGCAGATCCCGAGTTCAATGCAGGCGAAAAGACGCTTTTACTGCTTTGTGAAGAGGGAATAGAGGAATATGATCCCTACGATTTTCCAAAGGATACCGTCGAGATCGTCCGCGTTGAGGATGTCGCAGAGCTGACACCGTCATTTTTGAAGGAGCTGCAGGAAACGCATCAAATGCAGCGTCTTATGGTCGAATACAACGGTATGTGGACCCTCGATTCCTTTTACAACGCACTGCCCGAGGGGTGGTTCGTTTATCAGGAGCTGTTTTTTGCCGATTCCGCAACCTTCCTCAGCTATAACGCAAATATGCGTAGCCTTGTTGTCGATAAGCTTCAGAGCTGCGAAATGGTTATTTTCAACCGTCCTCAGAGTGCTGACCGTGAGGGCTTCCATAAGATCGTGCGCGGTGTATCGCGCAAGGCAATGATCGCATATGAGTACGAGGACGGCAGAGTGGAATATGATGAGATTGAGGACCCGCTCCCCTTTGATATAGAGGCGCCGATCATTGAGATCAAGGACACCGATTACGCCATTTGGTACCGCGATATGACCGAGGATTTCAATAAATACGTGGGGAAGACGATTCGTTTTAAGGGAATCGTTGCAAGGGACGGTAAGCTCCCCGATACCATGTTTGTGATCGGACGGCACATTATGGTTTGTTGCGAGGCTGATACGGCATACCGCGGAGTCATTTGCCGCGCCAAGGACAGAAAGACCTATCGCACGCGTGATTGGCTGATCCTGACGGCAAAATTCGTGGTTGATTACAATAAGCTCTACGGAGGCAAGGGGCCGATCCTCGAATTCATTTCAGCAGAGGAGGCCATTGCACCCGACCCGGAAATTGCCACCTTCTATTGATGAAAGGAAGGGTGCCGTAAAACGGCACCCTTTGAAATTATGAGATTTGGCTTTATGAAACGTATGCTCTCACTGTTATTTCCACCGCGCTGTGTGATCTGTGACGAGCTGCTCGAAAACGACCACTCAATTTTTTGTGAGCGATGTGAAATGATCTATCTTGCGGCAACGCACGCACCCTGTATCGCTTGCGGACAAAAATTACCGCGTTGCAATTGCTCTACCGAAAAACTGCGCGATTTCCACGTGAAAAAGCTATTCAAGCTCTTTCGTTACGTGCGTGAGGAAAGGAATGAGGCGGAGCATTCAACCAATCACATCATACATTTGATGAAAGAGAAGCGCGACGTGCTGTGTCGTGATTTTCTCGCACAGGAGCTTGCCGCATCGATCAGACATTCGCTTCCCGATGCGTTTGAAAACCCCGATTACGTTCTTACCTTTGCACCGCGAAGCCGCTCGCGCAAACTGGAATATGGCTTTGATCAAAGTCAGTATTTGGGCAAAAGGATTGCAAAGCTGCTTTCGATCAGATGCTCCGCCACTTTGATCCGTCGGAAAAACACGGGCGTTCAAAAGAAAAAAGAACGGGAAGCGCGCTTTGAAAATATGAAGGATGCGTATTGTGTCAAAAGAAATCTATCACTGCACGGGAAGCGGGTTCTTCTTGTAGATGACGTAACAACGACGGGTGCTTCACTTGGAAATGCGGCAAAACAACTCTACAATGCAGGCGCCAAGGAGGTCATTGGGGTCACAATTGCCGTCTGCGAATGATGTTTTTTGTCCTAAAATGAATTTTTTTGAAAAACATATTGCATTTTGTAGAGCAGTAGTGTTATAATATATGTTAATTGATGCAAATATGAGGTAGAACTATGCAATATCCCATTGGAAATGATGCAAATTTGAATAACGTATCGGAGGTTGCGGACGCATTTGATCTTTTGCTTTCGGAGGCAAAGGAGGCGTATTCGATTCCAAAGAACGCTTTTGACAACCATCGCGTGAAACGCGGCCTGCGTGAGGCAGACGGCTCCGGCGTGATGGCGGGTGTAACGCGTATTGGAAATGCACACGGCTACGTGGTCTATGAGGGCGAAAAAATGCCCGACGAGGGCGCACTGCATTATCGCGGCTACGATGTGCGCCACCTTGTCCGCGCTTGCGCGGAGGAGGATCGCTACGGCTTTGAGGAATGTGCCTACCTTCTGTTTTTTGGGCATTTGCCGACGCAGGAGCAGTTGAATGCTTTCAACAGGGTTTTGGCGGCATACCGTCGCTTGCCCTCGCGCTTTACGGAGGACGTTCTGTTAAAAGCCCCCTCGCGCTCGATCATGAACAAAATGGCTCAGGGCGTTCTGGCACTCTATTCTTATGACGAAAACCCCGATGACACCTCGCTTGAGAATATGCTTCGCCAGAGCATGGAGCTTTTGGCACGCCTGCCTGTAATCGCCGCCCATTCTTACGCGGTTTTCAAAAACGTTTTCCAGGACCGTAGCCTTAATCTGCACAATCCCCATGACAATCTCGGAACAGCGCAGAACTTTTTACGCATTATGCGCTCCAGCAAGAGCTATACGGAGGATGAGGCAAAGCTTCTTGATGCGTGCCTGATCATCCATGCGGAGCATGGCGGCGGTAACAACTCGACCTTTGCCTGCCGTGTTCTTTCCTCCTCGGGAACCGATACGTACAGCGCGATCGGCGCGGCGATCGGTGCCTTAAAGGGGCCGCGTCACGGTGGCGCGAATATCAAGGTGCAGGAAATGTTTGACGATATCAAGGCAAACGTTTCGGATTTCCGCAATGAGGACGAGCTCGCTTCCTATCTTCTGAAGATCTTGAACGGAAAAGCGTACGATGGCAGCGGTCTCATCTACGGTATGGGGCATGCCATTTATACTAAGTCGGATCCGCGTGCCGTGCTTTTGAAGGAGTGCGCACGTAATCTTGCATACGAAAAGGGATATGGAGACGATTTTGAGCTGCTGGAGGAGATCGAGAGGCTGACTCCCGAGATCTTCTGTAATTACAAGGGGGTTACCAACCGTATATGTGCGAACGTGGATCTGTATTCGGGTCTCGTTTACCGTATGCTGGACATCCCCGTGGATATGTATACCCCCTTGTTTGCGATGGCGCGCGTTTCGGGCTGGTGTGCTCACCGTATGGAGGAGTATTGCACCGCGAAGAAGATCATTCGCCCCGGCTACAAATGTATTGCACAAAACAAGCCGTACGTGGAGATCCAAAAAAGATAAAGAAGATGGGCTGTTTTCAAAACAGCCCATTTATCAAAAAAACACAGGATCAAGCTCCTGTGTTTTTTTATGTAGAAATTAGAAATTCTTATTTCTCGAACGGTTGAGGATCTCCATGATATCCTCAAAATCGCCATCGGAGATCTGTGTGTTCTCGGTCTTCTTAGGTGCCTGGGGCGTTACGACGTCAGGAACAACGGGATCGGTCGCTTCCGTGATCGGGGTCGCCACAGCCTGCGTGACCGTGCTTTCAATTGCCTGCGGCTTCTTTCCCGAATCAAAGCCCGTTGCGATGATAACAACGCGCATCTCATCCTCCATCTCGGGATCAAATGCGGCACCCCAGATGATGTTTGCATCGGGATGTGCCTCCTCGGTGATCATAGTCGAGGCAAGCTCTACGTCCTCAAGTCCGATATCGGGCGAGCCGACGATGCTGATAAGGATACCGGTCGCACCTGCGATCGAGGTCTCAAGCAGAGGAGAAGAGATCGCCTGCATTGCGGCAAGATGAGCCTTATCGGGTCCCTTTGCAGCGCCGACGCCCATGTGTGCGTAGCCTGCATCCTTCATAACCGAGGTTACGTCGGCAAAGTCGAGGTTTACGAACTGATGAACGTTGATCAGCTCCGCAACACTCTGAACACCGCGGCGCAGAACGTCGTCGGCGATCTCGAATGCGTTTGCGAGCGTGATCGGCGTATCGGAAACCTGCTTCAGTCTTTCGTTCGGAATTACGATCAGCGAGTCAACGTACTGCTTCAGCTCTTCAATGCCTTCCTCGGCGTGCTTCATTCTCTTGCGCCCCTCGAAGGTGAAGGGCTTGGTTACGATACCGACGGTCAGAATGCCCATTTCGTGCGCCGCCTTCGCCACGACGGGCGCAGCACCGGTGCCCGTACCGCCACCCATACCGGT
>JAFTLE010000023.1 GCA_017452895.1 Clostridia bacterium | reverse complement strand
CGAGTTTTTTGACCTTTACGAGGAGCTGAACGGACGCCACTCACATCTTGAGGATTACCGCGACCGCTCCCTGATCTTCGGATGCACCGCACATATCAGGCGCGGGCGCAAGAGCATTCCTGTCACGGTGATGGGGATCAACGAAAACGCACAGCTGATCGTGATACCGCGGGGCGAGGATACGCCAATCCTGCTCAGTTCCCCGTCTGAAATCATTTTGTAATTGTGACCGCACGCAGAAGCTTGCGTGCGGTCTGTCTTTTTGCACAAATTCGACGTCTTTTTTTGTGCAGTTTGACCATTTGATTTTTTGACCCAAAATGTGGTATAATATTGTTGGATAAGTATGCCCGAGAGCCGTAAACCCGCGGCGTACTTCCTTATCCTGTCGTTTAAGCCGTATAGGCAAAATTTCAGCGAAAGCGCACTTGTCTGTATGACGACCGGGAGAATAAGGAGAGAGATTTATGTTTCACATCGACGACCTGATCATTTACGGAACGAGTGGAGTATGCGTTGTGGCGGATATTTGTCCGTCCCCCTTCGACAAGACAGACGCGCGTACCTACTATAAGCTATGCCCTGCGGATACGACCGCGGGCGGGGTGATCTATACCCCCATTGAAAACGACAGAATACCGATGCGCCATCTGCTTTCAAGAGAGCAGGGGGAGGCACTTTTAAACAGCGTTTCCTCTTCCCCGTTTCTTGAGATCCCCGTTGAAAAGCAACGGAAGGATATTTACAAGCAGGCGCTGCTCAGCACGGAGCCCGTGCGCTGGCTCGGTATTATGCGCTCGGTACGTCGGCGCGGAATCGCGCTCTCGGCGCAGCGCAAGAATCTGCCCGATCTTGACCGCGAGTTTTCCGATCGCGCGCAAAGATATCTGACGAGCGAGCTTTCGATCGTTTTAGAGCGACCGCGTGAGGAGATCGCTGAGATCATTCTTGCAAATATCTGAATTTTTTCTTCGAATTTTCTGCAAAATTTATCCCGAGGCGTTGCAAAATTTCTCGAGATATGTTATACTGAAATATATTTGGTAGAAACACTTTCGGGAGAGAACTATGAAAAAGCTAGCCTTTATCGGAATGGGCAATATGGCGAGCGCTCTGCTCCAGGGCTTTTTGAAGAGCGGACGGATCGCCGCTACGGACATCTGCGCCTACGATCCGTGTACTGAAAAGCTGAAGCGAGCGGCAGATGCCTTCGGCTTTACCGCCTGCCCCTCGCTCCTTGCCGCCGTAAATGCCGCGGATACCGTGCTGATGGCGTGTAAGCCCCAGCACGTGGAGGGTGTACTTACCGAGATCAAGGACGCACTGCGCGGTAAGATCCTGCTTTCGATCGCACTTGGCTGGGATTTTGCCCGTTACAGCGCGATCCTTTCCGATGACGTACGCATCCAATTCGTGATGCCAAATACGCCCGCGCTCGTGTCCGAAGGCGTATTTCTGTTTGAGGAGACGAATTCGCTCTCCCAGGATGAGAGCGAACAAATCCACGCACTTTTCTCTACGGTCGGTATGGTGACGGTGCTTCCCACTCATCTGATGGGGATCGGCGGTGCAGTCACGGGCTGCGGTCCTGCCTTTGCTGATCTTTTTATTGAGGCGTTTGGCGATGCCGCCGTAAAATACGGAATGCCGCGTGAGCTTTCCTATGCGCTGATCTCGCAGATGCTACTGGGCAGTGCGAAGCTACAAGCGGTGACGGGCACGCATCCCGCAGTTCTGAAGGATGCGGTTTGCTCGCCCGGGGGATCCACCATTCGCGGTGTGACGGCGCTTGAGAAATCGGGCTTCCGCGCCGCGTGTCAGAACGCGATCGACGAAATTATGAAAAAATAAGAGGTCTACTTTGAAAAACTTTCAGATCCAAACCGAAATCTTTTTCGGTCAGGGGGCACTTGACCGATTGAAGAATATTCCCCACCGTCAGGTCCTTTTGATCGCTGACCCCTTCACTGTGACGAGCGGACTTTTGAATCTCGTAACGGCACCGCTCACAGCAGGGGGCATTACCTATACGCTTTACTCCGACATCGTGCCCGACCCGCCGATCGACAACGTGATCGGGGGTGTCAAGGCGGCGCTTGCCGTGAAGGCCCCCTGTATGATTGCCGTTGGCGGCGGCTCTGCCATTGATACGGCGAAGGCGATCCGCAAGTTCGCAACGCAGCTGGAGGAGGGCTACCGCCCGCAGCTGATCGCGATCCCGACCACGAGCGGTACGGGAAGCGAGGTCACGGCGTTTTCGGTCATCACCGACCCGACGGAGAATCGCAAGTATCCGCTGGCATCCGAGGATATGATTCCCGACGAGGCGATCCTTGACGAGGAGCTGGTCAAAAGCGTGCCTGCGGCCATTACGGCAGATACGGGTATGGACGTTCTGACGCACGCGATCGAGGCGTACGTCAGCACGCAGAACAACGAGTTCTCGGGCGCGTTTGCTGAGAAGGCGGTCGAGATCTGCGGACAGTTTCTGATCCGCTCCTACAACGACAACACCGACTCACACGCGCGGCGCAAGATGCATATTGCCGCCTGCCTTGCGGGGCTTGCCTTTAACTCCGCGTCGCTCGGTCTGAATCACGGTATGGCACATCAGCTGGGCGCGAACTTCCACATCCCGCACGGACGTGCCAACTCGATCCTTCTGCCCTATATCATCGAGTATAATAGCGGGATCTCTCTATTCTCGCGCAGTAAGACCAACTATCCGCCCTGCGTGCGCCGCTACTGCAATATGGCGCGCATTCTGGGACTTAACAACCTGAATGAAACCACCACGGTGCGCGGGCTGATCTCTTATTTACAGTTCCTTGCCAAGGAGATGAACGTGCCGCTCTCGGTGTCGGAGGCGGTCCACATCACGCGTGAGGAATACGAGAGCCGTATTGACGCGATGGCGGACGCGGCACTTGCAGATGCCTGCACCGCGACCAATCCCCGCATTCCGCAAAAAGAGGATATCATTCATATTTACAAATCCATTTTCTAAACAAAAAAGCACCGAAAGGTGCTTTTTTGTTTAGACAGGCGTCTTTTCCTTCTCGGGGATCGTCGCCCCTTTTTCTTTTTGCCCTGCGACATCGCGTGCGTTTGCGAGCATCAGCTTGATGCGGTTTTCCTGATTGATACGCGATGCGCCCGAGTCGTAGTCGATGGCGACGATGTTGACGTTTTTATATTTTTCCTTCATCGGCTTCATCATACCCTTGCCCGCGATATGGTTGGGCAGACAGCCGAAGGGCTGTGCGCAGACGATGCTTTCAACGCCCGACTCGATCAGCTCGACCATCTCGGCGGTGAGCAGCCACCCCTCGCCCATCTTCATACCGTTGTCAAGAAAACCATCTGAGAGCGTGGCGGTATGATCGAAGGGGGTGGGCGGCATATAGTCGCTCTCCTTTTTCATTATACGGATAATTTCCTTCTGACGCGAGAGCATCAGGCGGTAGACGATCCGATAGACGGCGGCGACGAGCGCGTTCGTACCGTAGAGCCTGCGGTCAACGAGACTATTGTAGACGCAGTAGAAGCAGAAGTCGAAGAAGCCCGGCAATACGACCTCGGCCCCTTCCTTGACGAGAAATTCCTCAAGATTATTGTTGCCGAGCGGCGAAAATTTCACGAAGATCTCGCCAACGATGCCGACGCGGAGGCGGCGTGCCTCACCCGTGCGGGGGATCGCGGAGAAATCGCGCAGAATGCAGCGGTAGTTCTGCCGCACGCGGCGGCGCGAGATCTTACCGTGCAAAAGCTCCGCTTCAAGCTTCTCCATCCATTTTTCGATCACGGCGTCAAGCTGATCGACATCCCTTGTGTAGGGGCGAGTCTGATTTTTGAGCGACATCAGAAGGTCGCCGTAAAGCACCGCCTGCATCATCTGGTAAAGGATAGAGGGGGTCATTTTGAACGCCGCGCCCTTTTCGATCGAGGAAAAGTTCAGCGAAATGACGGGAATATGACCGTAGCCCGCGGTGGCGAGCGCACGGCGCAGAAGATGGATGTAGTTGGAGGCGCGGCATCCGCCACCCGTTTGCGTGATGAGAAGGGCGAGCTTGTCGGTATCGTACTCACCACTCTCGACCGCCTCCATCAGCTGTCCGATGACGAGCTGGGCGGGATAGCAGATATCATTGTGGACGTATTTGAGTCCGCGCTCGATCACGCCGCTACCTGAATTCTCGAGCATTTTGGTATTGTAGCCGTAGCGACGCATCACGGCTGTCAGAAGTCCGATCTGCAGGGGGATCATCGTGGGGACTAAAATGGTGTAGTCCTTTTTCATATCCTCCGTAAAAATCGGGTATGACGGCTTTTCCTTATTCATGCTTTGCCTCCCTCTCCGCGAGTGCGCCGAGCAGACTGCGCAGACGAATTTTAACGGCACCGAGATTCGTGATCTCGTCGATCTTGATCTGCGTGTAGAGCTTACCCCTGCGCTGTAGGATGCCGTGTACGGCATCGGTCGTGATGGCGTCGATGCCGCAACCGAAGGAGACGAGCTGTACGAGCTCGACGTCGGGATTCTCCGCGGCAAATGCGGCGGCGTTGTCAAGGCGCGCGTGGTAGGTCCACTGATTCAGCACGCCGACCTTCCCTGCGTGGCCGAGGTGGGCGACGCTGTCCTCACTGACGACGACGAAGCCGAGCGACGATGCGAGCTTGTCGATGCCGTGCCCGATCTCAGGATCAATATGGTAGGGACGCCCCGCAAGGATCATCACGCGCTTGCCCTGTGCGCGCGCCTCGGCAACGGCACGCTCCCCCTCACGGCGGATGCTTTCCATATGCGCGTGATACGCGGCGAAGCCCGCGGCAACGGCAGAGCGCATTTCGCCGACGGAGACCGCGATACCCTTTTGCGAGAGCGCCCTACGGAGTCCGCGGGCAAGGATGCGGGGGTCATTGATATTGAGATAGGGATAAAGGAATCGGTCGGGGTCGAGCGAATCCATGTTGGATTTGAGCAGCTCGGAGTAATAGGCGACGACAGGACAGTTGTAATGGTTGTCCATCTCTCCCTCGATCACGTTGTAGGTCAGCGAGGGATAGAAAATATAATCGACGCGCCGATCGATCAGGGTCTCGATATGTCCGTGCATCAGCTTTGCAGGGTAGCAGGCGGTATCCGAGGGGATGCTGTACTGCCCCTTTGCATAAAGCTCACGGCTCGAAAAGCCAGAGGTCACGACCTCAAAGCCGAGCTCGGTGAACAAGGCGTGCCAAAGCGGTAAAAGCTCGTACATCCCGAGGGCCAGCGGCAGTCCGATCCTTCCGCGCGTGCCACTTTTTTGCGGCAGGGCGGCGAGCAGATCGCGCTTGTACTGATGCAGGTTGGGCAGAGCTCTGATCGCATCCGCAGGGATACCCGCGCCGCGCTCACACTTGTTGCCCGATACGTATTTTTTGCCGCCGCCGAAGGAGTTGACGGTTAGCTGGCAGTGGTTGGTGCATTTGTTACAGGTCACCGCCTGTGCGGTGTGAGTAAACGCCGAAAGCTCATCGGGCGTGAGAATCGTGGAGGCACCCTTGCTCTGACTCTGTGCGTAGAGTGCCGCGCCGTACGCGCCCATCAACCCCGCAATGGTCGGACGGGTCACATTGCGCCCAAGCTCACGCTCAAAGCTGCGCAGTACGGCATCGTTCAAGAAGGTGCCGCCCTGCACGACAACGTTTTTGCCGAGCGCCTCGGGCGAGGTGGCGCGAATGACCTTGTAGATGGCGTTTTTCACAACGCTCATCGAAAGCCCCGCGGAGATATCAGATACGGGTGCGCCGTCCTTTTGCGCCTGCTTGACCGAGGAGTTCATAAAGACGGTGCAGCGCGTGCCGAGGCTGACGGGTGCCTTCGCAAATAGCGCAAGCCGTGCAAAGGTCGGGGTATCGTAGCCCATCGAGCGTGCGAAGGTCTCGATAAACGAGCCACAGCCCGAGGAGCAAGCCTCGTTGAGCATAATGCTGTCGATCGCGCCGTCGGCGATCTTGAAGCATTTGATATCCTGTCCGCCGATGTCGAGAATAAAATCGACGTTGGGATCAAAATAGCGTGCGGCCGTAAAGTGTGCCATCGTTTCGACGATGCCGTGATCCAGACGGAAGGCGTGAAGGATCAGATCCTCGCCATAGCCCGTGACGGTGCTGCCGCAGATTCTGATGCGGTCGCCGCAGAGCGAGTAGATCTGCTCGAGCTGCTCCCTGACGATCTGCACGGGGTTGCCGCGGTTGGAGTTATAGTAGGTATAGAGGATCTCACGCGATTCGCTCATCAAAACGAGCTTTGTCGTGGTGCTTCCGCAGTCGATGCCAAGATAGGCGTCTCCGCGGTAATCCGCGATCGACGCCGTTTTGACGGTGGCGCGGTTGTGACGCGCGAGGAATGCCTCATAATCCGCCTCGTTTTCAAAGAGCGGGGGGATGGCCGACGCCACCCGCTTGACGGCGCGTGCCGCGTCAAGCTTTTCGAGAAGCTCCTCATACCCGAATTCCGCGCCCTGCCCCTCTGCATACATTGCCGCACCGATGGCGACGGCGTAAAGCCCGTAGGCGGGGAAGATCGCCTCCTCAGGCGACAGCTTCAGCGTCTTGACGAAGCGCTCACGCAGTCCGTAATTGTAGTAAAGAGGACCGCCGAGGAACATTACCTTTCCTGCGATCTTACGCCCCTGCGCAAGTCCGGCGATGGTCTGGTTGACGACCGCCTGATAGATGGAGGCGGCAAGATCCTCCTTCCGCGCGCCCTGATTGAGAAGCGGCTGAATATCGGTCTTGGCAAACACGCCGCAACGCGACGCAATCGGATAAAGGCGCTCGTGCTTCAGGCTCAGGCTATCCATTTCCTCGGGCGTTAGGTCGAGCAGGGTCGCCATCTGGTCGATGAATGCGCCCGTGCCGCCCGCGCAAGTGCCGTTCATACGCTCGTCGGTGCCGCCCTCGAAGAAGATGACCTTCGCATCCTCACCGCCCAGCTCAACGACGGCGGAGGTGTCGGGGGCAAGACGCTTGACGGTCTCACCCGTCGCGTAGACCTCCTGCACGAAGGGAATGGCGAGTGCCTCTGCAAGTCCGAGACCCGCAGAGCCCGAAAAAGCAATTTTCAATCGCTTGCCCGCAAGATAGGGGGCGGCGTCACTGAGCATTTCAAGACACTTCTGGCGCACCTGCGACAAATGCCGTTCGTATTTTTCATAAACGCGACAGCCGTCCTCGTAGATTACGAGCTTTGCCGTGGTGGAGCCAACGTCAACGCCGAGCGAGACTGCGATTTGCTGATGCATATCTTTTCCCCCTTTCGATCGGGTCATTCGATGCTTTTGATCTTAACAAAACAATATTAATTATACCATAAGACTTGCTGCATTGCAAGTTTTTTTTATAATTTGAACAAAATGTAAACAGTTGAAAAAGGAGTAGAAAAAAAAGGTTTTTTCTGCTACAATAGAGTCGTTTGAACGTGAGGTTTTTTCTATGAAATTCAGTTTTCGACATACGACCGTCGCCTGCTATATCGGCTATATCACGCAGGCGATCGTAAATAATCTGTCGCCGCTTCTCTTTCTGACCTTTCAGCGTCAGCTTGGGATCTCGCTTGATAAGATCGCGCTTTTGATCACGGTGAATTTCTGCGTGCAGATCGGCGTTGATTTTCTCAGCACCTTTTTCCTTGACAGGGTCGGCTACCGCCGTGCCGTGGTGGCGGCGCATTTCTTCTCGGCGGTGGGGCTTTTCTGCCTCGGAACGCTTCCCTTCCTTCTGCCGAATGCCTTCGTTGCCATTCTGATCTCCACCGTCACGATGGCGATCGGCGGCGGTATGATCGAGGTCATCATCAGCCCGATCATGGAGGCGATGCCAAACGAGGCAAAATCCTCGTCGATGGCTCTGCTTCACTCCTTCTACTGCTGGGGGCAATGCGGCGTGGTCCTGCTTGCGACGCTCTATTTCGTTCTGTTTGACGTAACGGCGTGGCGGTATCTGCCAATCTTTATTGCTCTGCTTCCCTTTTTGAACGCCTTCGCCTTTTGTGCCGTACCGATCAATACGCTGACCGCCGTGGGTGAGGGAACGCCGCTTCGCTCGCTCTTTTGCCGTAAGCTCTTCTGGGTCTTTCTGCTTTTGATGCTTTGCGCGGGGGCATCCGAGCTTGGTGTTTCGCAGTGGTCGTCCTATTTTGCGGAGGCGGGGCTTCACGTCTCGAAGACCGTCGGCGACCTGCTCGGTCCTTGTCTGTTTGCGGTGCTGATGGGCATCGGGCGCGTGCTGTTCGGCATTTTCGGCGAGCGACTGAATCTTGCGCTCTGTCTTTCGGTCTCGGGTCTTGGCTGCGTGCTGTCCTATCTTTTGACCGTCTTTTCACCGATTCCGTGGCTGTCGCTCGTCGGATGTGCCCTCTCGGGCTTTTTCGTTGCGCTGATGTGGCCTGGGCTTTACAGCCTTGGGGCTGTGCATTTCCCGAAGGCTGGCACGGCGATGTTCGCACTTTTTGCCTTTGCGGGCGACCTCGGATGCTCGTCGGGGCCTGCACTGATCGGCCTTCTGACCGACGGCTATCTTGACGGCAAATTCGGCTTTATGGGAGCACTCTTTTCGGGCGGGGCTGAGAGCATCGGACTTCGCGGCGGCATTCTTTTTGCCGCGATCTTCCCGCTTTTGATGTGTCTTGGCACGCTGCCGATCTACTTAAAAAGCAGAAAAGAGAAAAAGAAATAGAAAAAAACCTGCCGCACGGCAGGTTTTTTCATTACAAAATGTGTAGTAGCTCGTCGTAGGATTTGGGGGATAGGTAGGCGGGGGGGATATCGAAGACGGTCTTACAGCCCGTCACGCCCTCCCCTTGCAGACGCGCGGCGGCGCGGGCAAAGGCGACGATGACCGAGGCGGTGAACTCGGGGTTGGAGTCGAGCTTCAGACTATATTCGATCACGTGGCTATGCTCGAGGTCCTTTCCCGTTTTGCCGCTGCGGATCACAACGCCGCCGTGGGGGATGCCGCTGTGGTCGCGCTGTAATTCCTCCTTGCTGATAAAATGCACGGTGGTGTCGTAGTCGGCGAAGTAGTTCGGCATTTCCTTGATCTCTTTTTCAATGCGCGAAAGATCGGCCCCCTCCTTGGCGACGACGAAGCATTCGCGCGTGTGCTTCTCACGCGTGGTGAGGGTGGGGGCATCACCGCGACGCACCGCGTCGAGTGCGGCGGGCACGGGGATGGTATACTGCTTTGCATCCAGCACGCCGTCAATGCGGCGGATGGCATCGGAGTGTCCCTGACTGACACCCTTGCCCCAGAAGGTGTAGTCGGCACCGTCTGGCAGGATTGCGCCTGCGTAGAGGCGGTTGAGCGAGAACATACCGGGGTCCCAGCCGACCGAAATCATGGCGACGTTGCCGCCCTCCTTAGCGGCGGCATCGACGTTTTTGAAATGCTCGGGAATCCTTGCGTGCGTGTCGAAGCTGTCGACGACCGAAAAATGCCGCGCGAGCGCGGGGGTCTGCCCGGGCAGATCCGTGGCGGAGCCGCCGCAGATGAGCATCACGTCGATTTTACCTACGTAGTCGAGGACGCTTGCCGAGGAGACGACCACGGCTGTGCCGGTGTTGATCCTCACGCTTGCGGGATCGCGGCGGGTAAAGACCGCGACAAGCTCCATGTCGGGATTCTGGCGGATGGCGTTTTCAATGCCGCGGCCGAGATTCCCGTAGCCGTAAATACCGATTCTGATAGACATAAAATTCCTTCTTTCAAGATGGATTGATTAGAAAAGCAAGCAGAATAAAAAGGGTAGGAAAAGTGCGGGGAGCAGATTGGCGACGCGCACGCGGGCGGCGCCGAGCATATTGAGGGCGATGGCGAGGATGATAAGCGAGCCGACGCAGTTCATCTCGTTGATCGCGGGGAGATT
>JAFTLE010000022.1 GCA_017452895.1 Clostridia bacterium | reverse complement strand
TGCGGGAAGGATCGGTCTCCTTTCGGAGCGCGTCGTATTCCGACTGCGTGATCCTTCGCTCGTCCTCCACGGCAGTTTTTGCGCTTTTTCTGCGCTTTTCGGTATAGAAATACTCCGTGCCGTCGGTAGCAGTGCGCGCACGCACGCGCCGTGTGACCCCCTCCTCGCTCAGAAGATAGGTCTGTACGATCTCATACGATGGGTATTTCTCCCAGCCCCTTCGGTCGGGCATTCTGATCAGAAATTTTCGTTCGATCTCCAGCGGCATCGCAGCTCTCCTTTTGTGGACTATCTCTATTTTACCCCCTCCGCTTTCCTTTGTCAAGTGTAAAAGGACTTTACATTTCTGTTTTTTCGTGTTATACTATAATGTAAATTCATTTTGGAGTACGCATATGAAGCTTGAAAACGGACGCCCCGCTAGGATTGACGGACGCAGTGAAAAGGAATGGACGGTATACGAGCTCCTATCTCTGCTCGGTATCTCTTATGACAGAGTGGATCACCCCGCCGCCTCGACGATTGAGGAGCTTGCTGACGTCGACCGTGTCCTCGGCACGCGGATGTGTAAGAATCTCTTTTTGACCAACAGCAATCACTCGGCGTACTATCTCCTTTTGATGCCGGGCGACAAGCCCTTTAAGACCAAGGAGCTTTCGCCGCAGATCGGTAGCACGCGCCTTTCCTTCGCCTCGGCTGAGGATATGGAAAAATACCTTCACCTCACCCCGGGGGCTGTGACCGTTCTTTCTCTCGCCTTTGATGCCGAGGGGGCGGTTCATCTTCTGATCGACCGCGATCTGCTCGGCGAGGAATATATCGGCTGTCATCCGATGGTCAACACCTCAAGCCTTCGCATAAAAACGCAGGATCTCCTTGAGAGATTTTTGCCCGAAACGGGGCATACCCCCACCCTCGTAGATTTGAAAGGAGTCGTATGAAGCACATTCTCTCCTATTTAAAGCATTATCGGCGTGAAGCGGTGCTCGGCCCCTTCTTCAAGCTGATCGAGGCAATGTTCGACCTCTTCGTTCCCCTGGTCGTTGCCGCCATCATCGATCAGGGCATCGGTGCGGGCGATAGGGGCTACGTCTTTCGCGCGTCGGGCATTCTCGTTCTGCTTGCCTTCTTAGGGCTGGTTTTTGCGATCCTTGCCCAATATTTCGCCGCGCGTGCCGCTGTCGGCACGGCGGAAGCTATGCGCTACGCCCTCTTTGAAAAGGCAAACCGCCTTTCCTTCTCGGACCTTGACCGCCTCGGCACCTCGACCGTGATCACCCGTCTGACGGGCGACACCAATCAAGTACAGACGGGCATTAATATGGTCCTGCGCCTCTTTTTGCGCTCGCCCTTTATCGTCTTCGGCGCAATGATCATGGCATTCACCGTCGACGTCCGCTCGGCACTCGTCTTTGCTGTTGCGATTCCTCTGCTCAGCGTTGCGGTCTTTGCCATTATGCTGATCTCGATCCCGCTTTACCGCAGGGTGCAGGCAAGGCTTGACACCGTCCTTCTCAAAACGCGTGAGAGTCTTTCGGGGGCTCGCGTGATGCGTGCCTTCTGCCGTGAAGGGGCGGAGGTCGACGAATTCGGTCGGGAAAACCGTGCGCTTTCCGCGATCCAGAAGCTCTCGGGGCGCATCTCATCGCTGATGAATCCCGTCACCTATCTTCTGATCAATATCGCCATCATCGCCCTGCTTCAGGTCGGTGCGATCCGTATCGACAGCGGAGAGCTGACGCAAGGACAGCTGATCGCGCTCTATAACTATATGACGCAGATCTTGGTCGAGCTGATCAAGCTTGCCAATCTCATCATTACGACGACGAAGGCGTTTGCCTCGGCACGCCGCATCGGCAACGTCCTCGATATGACCCCGTCGCTTTCACTTCTTCCCGATGACGGTACGCGCCACGATACGCATGCGGTCGCCTTCGACCGTGTATGCCTGACCTACCCCGGCGCGGGTGCACCCTCGCTTTCGGGCATTTCCTTCACGGCAGACCGCGGTGAGACTGTCGGTATCATCGGCGGCACAGGCTCGGGAAAGACCTCACTTGTAAACCTCATTCCGCACTTCTACGACGCAACCGAGGGGCGGGTGACCGTCGACGGTCAGGACGTGAAAACGATGGATACTGTGACCCTGCGTCAGCGGATCGGCATCGTTCCGCAGAAGGCGCTTTTGTTCCGTGGCACCGTGCGGGAGAATCTGCTTTGGGGGAATGAAAACGCAACCGATGAACAGATCGAGGAAGCACTCGCGGCAGCCGTCGCGCTCGACGTCGTTGCCTCGAAGGGGGGGCTTGATGCCGCCGTTCTCGAGGGTGGCTCGAATTTTTCGGGCGGTCAGCGACAGCGCCTTTCGATCGCCCGTGCCCTCGTGCGCCGTCCCGAGATCCTCATTCTTGACGACAGTGCCTCCGCACTCGATTACGCAACCGATGCAAAGCTGCGCCGCGCGCTGAAGGAGCTTTCCTATCATCCTACCGTCTTTATTGTTTCACAGCGCACCTCGTCGCTTCAGCATGCCGACAGGATTGTCGTGCTTGAGGATGGAGAGGCGATCGGCATCGGTACGCACGAGGAGCTGCTTGCCGATTGCGAGGTCTACCGTGAGATCTACGACTCGCAATACCGCGGAGGGGAGGTGACGGCATGAAAAAAATCGAAAAGGGAACGGTTCGCCGTATTCTCCTGACGCTTCGTCCGCATCTGCCGCTTCTCATTCTTTCCACGCTCTTAGCGGCAGGGGTCGTCGTGTTGACGCTCTATATCCCCGTCGCCGTCGGCCTCGCCATTGACCTTGCAGTCGGGGCGGGGCGGGTGGAGTTTTCCGCCATCGGAAGAATTCTTGTTAATATTGCCGTTGCCGCCGCGATAACGGCAATCCTGCAATGGCTGATGTCGCTCCTTCATAACCGCGTGACCTATCACGTGATCCGCGATCTTCGTTTCGCGGCGTTTGACCGCCTCACGCGCGTACCGCTTTCTTATCTCGATTCACATCCGCACGGCGGGATTGTCAGCCGTATGATCTCCGACGTCGATCAGTTTGCCGACGGACTTTTGATGGGCTTTTCTCAGCTTTTCACGGGGGTCTTGACGATCGCTGGCACGCTTATCTTTATGTTCCGCATCCGTCCCGAGATCGCCGCCGTCGTCGTGCTGGTTACGCCGCTTTCGCTTTTTGTTGCACGCTTTATTGCGAAGAAAACGCACAGTATGTTTGCAGAGCAGGCCGCCGCACGCGGGGAACAGACCGCCTTTATCGGCGAGATGGTAGCAGGGCAGAAGACGGTCGCCGCCTTCTCGCGTGAGGATGAAAATCTGAGGACATTCGATACCCTTAATAAAAGGCTCTCGAGGACCTCGCTTCGTGCCGTATTCTTTTCCTCGCTCACCAACCCCTCGACGCGCTTTGTCAACAATCTCGTATATGCGGGCGTCGCATTCACGGGCGCACTCTTCGTTCTCAACGCGCCGCTTGCCTTTACCGTCGGTAGCCTGACTGCCTTTTTGAGCTATGCAAACCAATATACGAAGCCCTTCAACGAGATATCGGGCGTCCTGACCGAGCTGCAAAACGCCGTCGTATGCGCCTCGCGCGTCTTTGCGTTGATCGACGAAAGGGAGGAGACACCCGACCCTGTCGGTGCGGCTTGCCTTCCGGATGTCCGCGGTGCCGTCGCGCTGGAAAACGTCTCCTTCTCTTACGTCCCCGAGCGTCCCTTGATCGAGGATCTTTCGCTTTCAGTCGCGTCGGGACAGCGCGTTGCGATCGTCGGACCCACGGGCTGCGGTAAGACCACGCTCATCAACCTTCTTATGCGCTTTTACGATGTCAGGGAGGGAAAGATCACGGTAGACGGAACCGATATTACCGAGCTTGCACGCCACAGCCTGCGTGAGAATTACGGAATGGTTCTGCAGGATACCGTTCTTTATGCCGATAGCGTCCGTAACAATATCAAGTTTGGACGTCCCGATGCCACCGATGAGGAGATGATCGCGGCTGCAAGGGCGGCACACGCCCACAGCTTTATCAAGCGTCTGCCAAACGGCTACGACACGCTCCTTTCCGAGGGTGGCGGGAATCTTTCGCAGGGTCAGCGTCAGCTGCTTTCGATTGCCCGCGTGATGCTGGCACTTCCGCCGATGCTCATTCTTGACGAGGCGACCTCCTCGATCGACACGCGCACCGAGCAGAAGATCCAGAACGCCTTCGCCGTGATGATGAAGGGCAGGACCTCCTTCATCGTTGCCCACCGTCTTTCCACGATCAAGGAGGCGGACGTGATCCTCGTTATGAAGGATGGAAACGTCATTGAAAAGGGCACGCATGAGGAGCTTTTAGCACGGCACGGCTTCTATCACACACTCTATAACAGTCAATTTGAGCAGTAAAAAATGCGCCCTTCGGCGCATTTTTTTACTCTTGCGTTCATATTTTCGTTCTGTTTGCGCAAAATAAGGCAAACGCATCGGTAAAAAGGAGAACGATATGAAAAAAACGATTGGAAAAGCCGAGTACGATACCGAAACGGCAACCCTCATCCGCCGTCACAGCGAGGGGGAGTTCGGCGACCCCACGGGATATGAGGAAAGCCTGTATCAGACCCCCGGCGGACTTTATTTCCTCTATTATAGCGGTGGCGCGGACTCCAAATATCCGACCCCCGAGATCCGCCGTATTTCCAAGGAAAAAGCCGAGCTGTGGCTGGCTGAACGGTAAAAAAACGCCAAGCGAATGCTTGGCGTTTTTTCTGGGGAGAGTAATCGGTCTCGAACCGACGACCTCCAGGGCCACAACCTGGCGCTCTAACCAACTGAGCTATACCCTCCGTATGGCGTACCTTGGGGGACTCGAACCCTCGACCTACTGCTTAGAAGGCAGTTGCTCTATCCAACTGAGCTAAAGGTACATATGTCGAACCCCGACAACGGACAACATTATACCATAGCGTCAACTGCTTTGTCAATAGGTTTTAGAAAATATTTTTGCGTAAGAAAGGGGGCACTTGCCCCCTTTCTTAATCGATCACGAATGCCGTTACGCTGTGGAATTTCTCTCCTGCCTTGAGAATGCCAACGCCGCGATTCGGTCCGTTCGGTGCCAGCTGGGTTTCAAGGCACACCGTGTGATGACGGCGTTTCGGCACGCCGCCCTTGAGATCGGGTGAGCCGACGAGAAAATTGCCGATATACATTTGCACGCAGGGCAGATCGGTATATGCCGTGATGGTATGCTCCCCCTCAAGCCTTGCCGCAAAGGGAAGGGTAACGCCGCAAACCGATGCGGCCTTGTCGCCGATCAGATAGAAGTTGTGATCGTACCCGACGAAGTCGCCGCCAATGCGCTCACCGATTGCGTGCGGTGTTCTGAAATCAAAGACCGTGCCCTCGACCGATACGTCCTTAACGGGGATCAGTGCCGCATCCACCTCGTCGTAGCGATCCGCGTTCAGCGTCGCCATTACGGAGAGAATGTCGCCACCGTCATAGCCGTTCGGATTGAAGTATGCGTGGTTGGTCAGATTCAGGGGCGTGTTTTTGTCACAAACCGCTTGATAGTCGATCGAAAACGCGTTGCTGACGACTCTGTAAGTGACCGTTACCTCAAGATTTCCGGGATATCCCTCGTCCATATCGGGGCTAAAAAGCGAAAGCGAAAGCGTATCATCCGTGACGGATATGACCTTCCACATCCGACGGCTGAAGCCGCAACTGCCGCCGTGCAGATGGGTAATTCCGTTTTCATTTTTCGCAAGCTGATAGGTCACGCCGTCAAGGGTGAAAATCCCATCTTCAATGCGGTTCGCATAGCGGCCGATCAAGGCGCCCTGATAGGAATCGTCTGCAAGATAATCCTCGACCGTATCAAAGCCGGCAACGAGATCCTTGCCGTCCTTATATACGCCTCTTAGAATTCCGCCGAGATCAAGCACGGATATGCGGAGCGTGTCGTTTCCGATCGTGTACTGCGTTACCGGCGTACCGTCTGGCATAGTTCCAAATCTCTTGATTTCCATTTTAAAAACCGCCTTTTTCTATGTTTGTCAGCATTATTATGCCAAAAACCTTTTCAAATGTAAAGAGCTTCTTGACATTTTCTTCCGATGGGGATATAATATTCTCGTATCAATTCAAAGGGGGATCACGTATGGAAAAGACCGTGCTCGTCATCAACGGTGGCGGCGGTGTGGGAAAGGACACGCTTTGCAACATGGCGGCAAGGCATTTTAAGGTTCGCAATATTTCCTCGATCACCCCGATCAAAAAACTCGCGCGCATTGCGGGCTGGAACGGTGAAAAGACCGATGCGGCACGCAAATTTCTGGCAGATCTGAAGGCACTGACCGTCGCCTTCAATGACTATCCCACCAATTGGATTGTTGAGGAGTTCAAGCGCTTTCAAAGCGGTCGTGACGAGATCCTTTTCGTCCACATCCGTGAGCCCGAGGAGATCGCAAAATTCGTAAGCGCAACGGGCGGTGTCGCGAAAACGCTTCTCGTGCGTGGCGGCAAACGGATGGAGGCACGCCGCCGTGACGGCTACGGAAACGCCGCCGACGACGGTGTCGAGAATTACGCCTACGACTATTACTACGTGAATGAAAAGCCTCTGTACGCGGCGGAAAAGGATTTTGTCAGATTTCTCCGCGAGCAGATCTTGAAATAAAGCAAGGCAGCACACGCTGCCTTGCTTTTTATTATAGGAGAATACAGATCAAACCGTTACTGCCTTCATTGATGATGCGCTCCAGCGTCTCCGAAAGCCTTTTTCTTGATTCGTCTGGCATATGTGACAGCTTGTTATGAAGCTCCTCGTTGACCAGCTCAAACAGGTTTTTGCCAAAGATGTTGGTCTCCCAGATCTTGGAGGGATCCTCCTCAAATTCCTGGAGCAGAAATTTGACCAGCTCCTCGGATTGTGCCTCTGTGCCGACGGTCGGATGGATCTCCGCCTCAATATTCGCGCGGATCATATGGATCGACTGTGCCGAGGCACGCAAACGAACGCCGTGGCTTCCGCCCTGCTTTACGAGCTTCGGCTCGTCAAGCTGCAGCTCCTCCATTTGCGGCATCACGATGCCGTATCCCTTTTCCTCCACCTCGCAAAGCGCACTTGCCACGCGATCGTAAGCGCGCTTCGTTTTGGCAAGCTCGCAAAGGATCGGGAGAAGTGCCGCCTCGTTTTCGATCGGCAGTCCCGTCATCTCCTGCAGGGTCTGATAGAAGATCCCGTCGCACAGCGTTGCCTCAACGGTGGCGCTCCCCGTCCCCGTGTCGATCGCGCTGACGCGGTAGGATGCGATCGGGGGCGTTGCCGTGGCAAACGCCGTGGAGATCTCTCCCATTTTCGCGGCGTTGTCGACTGCCTCCCGTATCGCGGCACGCAGCCCCTCGCGCAACGGATGCTCCTGTGGCAGAGCGTAGCAGAAGGCGGGGAGTTTGATGCCGATGCGGCTGATCGGGAACTCATGCAGGGCAAGCTCAAAGATGTGACGGATATCCTCGGCATCCAGGGTCATACAGTTGACCAGTGCCACGGGAGCGCCGTATTTCTTTTCCAGCTCGTAGGCAAGTGCCGTCGATTCCTCGCTCTCGGGCGTCGCGGAATTCAGAATGATCACGTAGGGCTTCGAGAGGGCGGAAAGCTCCCTTGCCACGCGTGCCTCAGCCTCGACATACGCCGCGCGTGAAAACTCCCCGAACGATCCGTCGGTCGTGACGAGGATCCCGATCGTCGAATGATCGCGGATCACCTTTTGCGTGCCAAGCTCTGCCGCCCGTTCGAAGGGGATCGCCTCCTCCGACCAGGGTGTATGTACCATGCGCGGCGTTCCGTCCTCGGTCTGTCCCAACGCTTCAGGCACGATATAGCCGACGCAGTCCACCATGCGGACGCGCATTCTCGCATCTCCGACGACGACGTGTACCGCCTCGCCGGGAATAAATTTCGGCTCGGTCGTCATCACAGTCCGCCCGTTTGCGGATTGCGGGATCTCATCCATCGCGCGTGCCTTTTCATATCCGTCGGGAATGTTCGGGATCACCACCGCGTCCATAAATTTCTGGATAAAGGTAGATTTCCCTGTCCGGACAGGACCGACCACACCGAGATAAATATCACCGCCGGTGCGCTCGGCGATCTCCTCATAGATAGACTGCTCCGTCATAAAAAATCCTCCGGTTTTATAGTATTCACCATACTATATGACCGAAGGATTTTGATTTAGAACTTACTTTGAAAATTAAATGAACGCTCCCGCTCTCGCGATGATGGCGGCGGCATCGGGATGTGCGCACAGCGCATCCTCGGTTGCAAATAAGAACGTACCCTTTTCGTAAAGATTACGGGTCGCGTCGAGCATATCGCTTGCGTACACGGGGGGGCAACGCGCTGACTGCGGTAGACCTCGCCGAAGTGCTTTTAAATGTCAGTCGTTTTTTGAAAAATCTTCCTGCCACAAAAGGGTAGTGAAGGGGTCGTAGCACTCCTTTGTCACATTATACACCGTAGAAACACCGCAAACGGCCGCGTCGGGAAGGTATACGCGATTGATTGCAGCGACCCTTAAAAACAGATCCCTCGCATCGCAAAATCCCCGATCCGGCAGGTAAAAGCTATGCTCAGACAAGGATAACCTCGTACCGCCCGCCTCGCTGACGCATGAAACGTAAGACCCCTCGTTGAAAAATCCTAGATGGGAAAGAAGCGTTCCCCCCGATAGCGTTAAGATTAAAAAGGCGTATACGGCGAACAGGATCGAATAGACTTTCAGCTTTTCTTTCATCATTTTTCTCCCTTCAAAGCAGAATTCCGTAGGCACGGTTG
>JAFTLE010000021.1 GCA_017452895.1 Clostridia bacterium | reverse complement strand
TTGCGGCTTCAGTGATATTCTATTCGCCCTAAACTTGCGTAGCAAAAATCACTCGGCGTAAGTCGAATATCACTGCGTAGCAATAGAACTCGCCGAAGGCGAATAGAGTTAGCGTGATACTCCGTTAAGAGTATCACGCTAAGGCTCGGTTTCCTTTTTTATTTCCATTCTACGAATTTGTAGCTCTCCAGAATCTGAAAGAATTTCGAAAGCCGCTCGTAGGTCGGGTGCGCCGCCTCGCCGAAATGCTCCTCGACGAGTGCGCCAATCGCGGCAACGTCGCGTTCGCCGTCGATCCGCTCCCACACGAAGCTGCCGTTTGCATCAAGATGGATGCGTGACACCTTCGGCTTGAAGAAAAGAAGCTGGAAGATGCGGTTCATCAGCCCGCGGTTCTCGACGAGGAGCGTGACGCTGCCGTCCTCGTCGGTCACCCACTTCAGGTGCGCGGGGCGCACGGGGATCTTTTCAAGATAGTTTTCGGAGCGCTTATTCGCCATCTTTGGGTGCTACCTTCTTTTTGCGTACCGAGAAGAAGACGAGCGATGCAATGACGAGTGCGAAGGTGAAGAGGCTGAAGATCGAGGTCGCCCACGTCGGCAGATCCACAAATCTCGAAAGGTCAAGCACGTCCGCAACGCCGAATACGGCAAGCAGAGCCAGCAGAATACCGACAAGCCCCTCACCCGCGATCATACCCGAGCAGAAGAGAATTCCGCTTTGCGTTGCCTCTTCCTTTTTCTCGGCACTCCACTTCATCTTGTTGTAAACAAGACGAACGACACCGCCGACCATAATGCAGGCATTGAGATGCACGGGCAGATACACACCGATCGCGAAGGGGAGAACGGGAATGCCGACGAGCTCCACGACCACGGCGATCAGCGCGCCGATGATAACGAGATTCCAGGGCAGGTTTGCTTCCATAACCCCTTCAACGATCAGCTTCATCAGGCTCGCCTGCGGTGCGGCAAGCTCGGCAGAGCCGAAGCCCCAAGCGGCATCAAGCAGATAAAGCGTACCGCCGATGGCAAGTGCGGAGGCGGCAACGCCGATGACCTCGGCGATTTGCTGCTTTTTCGGCGTCGAGCCAAGCAGATAACCCGTTTTGAGGTCCTGCGAGGTGTCGCCCGAGATCGCGGCAACGATGCAGATGATCGAGCCGATTGCAATTGCGGCACGCATGCCCTCAGCACCCGTTGAGCCCGTGACCTTCAGAAGCAGGGTCGCGACGAGCAGGGTTGCGATCGCCATGCCCGATACAGGGTTGTTACTGCTACCGACGAGTCCGACCATACGGGAGGACACGGTTGCGAAGAAGAAGCCGAAGATCACGATGATCATCGCACCGAGGAAGGAGACGGGAATGGCAGGCACAAGCCATACGAGCAGGGTCAGTACGGCAATGGCGATCAGCACGATCTTCATGCTGAGATCGGTCGAGGTACGGTCGAGTGCGACGGCACCGCCGCTCTTCATCCCCTTAACGGCACCCGCGAAGGTGCGGACGATCAGAGGCAGGGACTTGATCAGGCTGATGATACCGCCCGCGGCAAGCGCGCCTGCGCCAATGTAACGGATGTAGCTGCCCCAGATCGCGGAAGCACCGCCGGCGGCGTACATCTCACCGATCGAGACCGTGCCGGGATACATCACGATGCTGCCGCCGAAGACGACGATCAGCGGAATCAGCACCATCCACGCAAGCACACCGCCTGCAAACATGTAGGAGGAGATGCGCGGACCGCAGATAAAGCCAACGCTCATCACGGCAGGATAGATCTGCGTGCCGATCTCACCCGTGAAATTCTTGATGCGAAGCGAGACCTCACCCGGCACCGCTTTGATGCCGTCGATGATAAACTTGAAGAATGCGGCAAAGCCCATACCTGCAAAGACCTTCGAGGCATTTGAGCCGCCCTCCTCACCCGCAAGCAGGACCTCGGCACACGCCGTTCCCTCGGGGTAGGGGAGAATACCGTGCTCCTTCACGATCAGCGCGTTTCTCAGCGGCACCATAAAGAAGACGCCGAGCAGACCGCCAAGCAGAGCGATCAGCGTGATCTCAAGAAGCGTGGGCTTCGCCATCTTACCCTCAGCCGCCCACAGAAAGAGCGTGGGGAGCGTGAAGATCGCGCCCGCCGCGAGCGATTCGCCCGCAGAGCCGATCGTTTGCACGATGTTGCTTTCCAAAATAGAGTTTTTGCGCATAATAACGCGGATGACACCCATCGAGATGACCGCCGCAGGGATCGATGCCGATACCGTCATACCGACGCGAAGTCCGAGGTATGCGTTCGCCGCACCGAAGATGACCGCCAGAAGCACGCCCATAATGATGGACGTGATCGTAAATTCGGGCGTAATACGCTCTGCGGGAACATACGGCTTGAATTCCTTTTGATTCTGTTCCATAATTTTCTCCGTTCTGAGATTTTTCAAACTGATTTATTGTATCACATTTTAAGAAAAATAGCAAGCCTTTTTGCTTTTTTTACATTGAAATCCAAAAATCGCTTGCAAATTGCGCCTTCTGCGTGTATAATAGCAGTATGAATGATCACAAACAATGCTTTTGAGGTAACACTATGATCTGCAACAATATTTTAGAGGCGATGGGCAACACCCCCATGATTCGCCTTCAGCATATGACCGACGCCGATAGTGCCGAGATCCTCGTCAAGTTTGAAGGACTCAACGTCGGCGGCTCGATCAAAACGCGCACCGCGTACAGTATGATCCTGGAGGCCGAACGAACGGGAAAAATCAACCGCGACACCGTCATCGTTGAGCCGACCAGCGGCAACCAGGGCATCGGACTCGCACTCGTCGGTGCCGTGCGCGGCTACAAGACCAAGATCATTATGCCCGACTCGGTCAGCGAGGAGCGGCGCAAGCTCGTTGAGCATTACGGTGCCGAGGTCATTCTGATCCACGACGCGGGCAACATCGGGCTCTGTATTGAGGAGTGCCTCGCACTTGCTCTGCGGATGCAAAGGGAGGACCCGAGGGTTTTCGTCCCCCAGCAGTTTGAAAATCCCGCCAACCCCGCGATCCAGAGAAATCAGACCGCGATCGAGATCCTTTCGCAGGTCGACCGACCGATCCACGGCTTTTGCGCGGGCATCGGCACGGGCGGCACGCTCACGGGCATCGGCGAGCGCTTAAAGGAGCAAAACCCCGATATGACGATCTGGGCAGTCGAGCCCGACGCCGCCGCGATCCTCTCCGGGGGGCTCATCGGTACGCACGTGCAAATGGGCATCGGCGACGGACTCATTCCGCCGATCCTCAATCGGGACATTTACGACGATATCTGCATCGTCACCGATGAGGAGGCGCTTGAAACCGCAAAGAATCTCGCCAAAAAAGAGGGCATCATGTGCGGCATCAGCAGCGGCACGAACGTCGCCGCCGCCATCAAGCTCGCGAAAAAGCTGGGGCGAGGCAAGACCGTGGTCACGGTTCTCCCCGACACCGCGGAGCGCTATTTCTCCACCCCGCTGTTTGAATAAATACGCCAAGAGGGCGGTGGATTATTCCACCGCCCTCTTTTGCTTGGCTTATTTCTTGTCGGAGCTACCGCCCGAATAAACGTAATGGTAGGTCGTCCATTCGCTGTCGCAGTAGCCCGCCAGCTTGCCGCTATGGGAGGCGACTACCTTGACCTTGACGGTACAGCTTTGGTTGATGTTGTAGGAGCAGGAGAAGCCCTCGCGCTCCTCGCCGCCATTGACGATATAAACGCACTTTTCAACGTAAAGACTGTCGTTATCGGAGGAGAAGCGAAGGGTATTGCGTCCCTCGTGCGTAACGACGGGCATATTCAGCCGTTCCGCCTCCGAGGTGTAGAGGGGGCTCCAATCGCTGTCGGTCCAATAGCTCTGTTGCGACTCACCGCCCTCGTCACCCGCGAGCGGGTCGGTCGCGGACAGCTTTACTCTGACGGTCGCGCCAAAGTATGCGAAATCGTAGCGGTACTCCCCTTTATCATAATCCCAGGTCCTTTCAAGGGTGAGCGGATCGCCGTTTGCATCCTTCGCGTCCAGCACCACGTAGTAGTCGGTGGCGTCACTCGGCGCCTTTACGTAAAGGTACGCGCCCTCGCGTTCAAGCGTCGGCGTGCCGTATTGCTTATAGACCTCGACGTTATACAGGTCGATGAACGCCTCGCCCTCGTCTTCCTCATAGACCTCGTTATACATACGCACGCCGACCAAGAAATGATAGACGCCGGCGGAAAGCTCAGAGAGGTCGAGCGTGACGGTGTCCTCTGTGTAATCGGAGACGTATTTATCGTACAGTGCGGGGGCGTCAAGCGTGCCGTCCTTCGCGTCTGCGATCCATTCGGCGACCCACGCCGCCTCGTCGAGCGTCGGCGCGGTCTTCGTTTCTCTCGAATAGACTGTTTTGCTGTTTACCTCGATCTTATAGACGAAGCACTTGTTCTTGTCGGACTCTCTTTTGCCGTCCTCGTCCGTGCGTGAGTCGTAGTTGTTGTGAAGGGTAACGGTGAAGCGATCGCCGTCAAGGGTGTAGTCCTTGACCTCGATCCTTCCGTAGTTTTCTTCGGTGTAGAGGCCTTCGAATTTGATGCCGCTGTGCTCGTAGATCTTTGTAACGGCGCCGTTTTCGTCACTCTTTGCAAGGGTTGCGACGACGTCCATCTCGCACCATACGGCGTCGATCTCGGTTGCGTCCTCAAGCAGAACGTAATAGGTGTTGCCAACGCGGAAGATATGATCGGTATCGCTGCCCGCATAGGTGTACTCGTAGAAGTATTTGCCCTTTGCCGCCTCGCCGCGCCAGAAGGCTTCGTCATCGTTTCTCTCAAACAGCTCGTTCCAGACGTTTTCAGCGTTGCGAAGCACGCTGAGTCGGGCGTCGAGAGCGTGCGCCTCCTCCTGCTTGTCGGGATCGCGCCAGATCTCAACGAAGTATGCTTGCAGCTCGTCGATCAGATTCGGGTTTGCGATCAGCTCGAGGACCTGTTCGGCGATATACTGCGACGCTTCATTGTCGTAGAAGCGGACGGTAAAGCCGTTCACTGCCGCGAAGGCTTCGTATTCGTTATAGAGCTTGAAGGAATAGATCGCGTCGTTGACGAAGCTGTAGGCCGTTTCGTCGGTCAGATTCGGGTCCGCAAGTTGATCGACGTATACGCGCGACTCCACGTATTTGCCCTCGGGGTATTCGGTGTCCTTATAGTACACGCGCACGAGGTGTGAGTGACCGCAGCGGATCCCCTCCGTCACGGTTGCCGTACCGCCGTAGGCGGTGTCGGTATAAAGAACCTCACCCTCCTCGGTCAGGATCTCGAGCCTGATATATTCCGCAGTGGGGCTGAGCAGGGTCGTTTTGACCTTGATCGCCTTGTAATAGCCGGTCTTCGTCGCGTTTTGTACGGCGCTCTCTGCCATCTCATCCACCGTGATCGCAGAGGAGGCGTTGATCCATTCGGCACGCAGGTAGTGGGCGCGTACGCCGCCGCCGTCGTGCAGATCGGCAAACAGATAGATATAAACGGTGTACTGCGTATCCTCGACCAGACCCGTTGCGCTGAAAAGGTTGTTGCCTGCGGTAACGGCTTGGTTGAGCAGCAGATTCTGTCCGTCGTAGACCGCGACGCCGAGCCAGCCGCCCGTCAGCGCGGCAAAGCCCTGCGCATCGGTTAGATCAAAGGACGCAGAGTAGCTGTTGGACGTCAGCGAGAGCTGCTCATATCCCGATACCGAAGGAAGCGCGGCGGCGTAGGGCAGACCGATCTTCACGGTATCGTTCTGATTCATAAATTCATTCGTACCGTCCGCATTGATAAAGGTGTCGGCGATGTATTCAATGTCGGTAACGGTATAGCTCTTTTCCGTGTGCACATCCTCGGGAAGCGTCACGGCAACGTATACGCAGTTGTAATGCTTGTTGCCCTCTTCAATAAAGAAGGAAGAAAGTCCGCCGCCCACCTGATATTTCGTGCCGTTGAGCTTGAGGGACAAAATGGTGTGCTGATTGGGATTGTCAAGCCAGATCTGCACGTAAACGGTCTCTCCCGCTCTGCTGTAAACGCCGTAGTCGGATCCGCTCGGGTAGGTCGTGCCGAGATAATGATCTCCGTTTTCAAAATGCTCCTTCAGCACCTCGTCAAAGCTGCGATAGGAGTTCATTGACAGAAGACTGTACGAAAGCGCGTCCGCCGAGAGGGTCTCGGGCACACCGTTCATCGCGCTCGGCTCGCTGTTCGACGCGAAAATGCCAAGATAGCTCGGCTCGCTGCCGGATGCTCCGCCGCCACCCGCGTTGCCGCCGCCGTTGCCGCCGGGAGCGGGATCGTAGGTCACGCTGTTACTCCAATCGCTCGTGCCGTAAGAGGTGCCGTCGCCAACTGCGCGTACCTTGAGCGTTTGACCGCTTGCAAGCGCCTTGCTCGTGACTGTGTTTTCAACGTAGGATAGCGTACCGTCAAGGCTGATCTCAAATTTGTCAGCATTATCGTCCGCCGTCCAGCTTGCAACGTTACCGTCAAGCGTTACGACGGGCGTCGTAAGCTTTTGCGGCGCTTCGGAATTTGTAGGCGGCTCGTCGCCGTCGCAAGCGGAAAATGCTAAAACGCAAATCAGAAGCAAAAGAAGTGCAAGTACCGATTTTTTCATAGCCAGTTCCCCTTTTTTATTATAAAATAAAAAGTGCGGCAAACCGAAGAATGCCGCACAAAAAGCGCAAACTCCGATCAGTCGCCAAACTAGTCCATGAAGTGCGTGTACACCCACATAGCCGGAATTTGCGTTTTTATCAAATTCAACTATGCGGGTACGCCAAGAAGGTACACTACCCCCTTGGTATAACGCACTCAAAAATATTCAACTAGTTTGGCAAGACCATTATACCACGTCCACCTTCCTTTTTCAAGAGAATATGGCAAAAAATGTACCGTGCAAAAAGAGTGCCGCGAGCGGATCCCGCTCGCGGCACTTCTATCTTATTGTTTCGACGTTCAAACTGCACCGAAGGTGCATCATAACAACGCGCAGCGTATCATAACTGATAACTCGCGCGCTGGCGATCATAACTGTTCGAATGGAAAATAAACCGTCGGCTTATTCCCACTCGATCGTCCCAGACGGCTTCGGTGTCAGGTCGTACAGAACGCGGTTGATGCCCTCGACCTCGCTTGTGATACGCGCGGTGATCTTGTGCAAAACGGCGTAGGGAATCTCCTCAACGGTTGCCGACATTGCATCCTTCGTGTTGACGGCGCGGATGATCGCGGGCCAGCCCTCGTAACGGCTCTCGTTTCTGACGCCGACGCTCTTGATATCGGGAATGGCAACGAAATACTGCCAGACACGCTCGGCAAGACCCGCGATATCAAACTCCTCACGCAAGATCGCATCAGCCTCGCGCAGTGCCGCGAGTCTGTCGCGTGTGATTGCACCAAGGCAACGAACGCCAAGCCCGGGGCCAGGGAACGGCTGGCGGTAGACCATCGCGTGGGGAAGAACGAGCGCCTCGCCCAACACGCGCACCTCGTCCTTGTAAAGCAGCTTGATCTGCTCGACCATCTCCATCTTCATATCGTCGGGAAGTCCGCCGACGTTGTGATGTGACTTGACTGCCTTCTTACCCTCTGCCTGCTTGATGCTCTCAAGAATATCGGGATAGATCGTGCCCTGCGCGAGGAAGTCGATGCCCTCAAGCTTGCGTGCTTCTTCTTCAAATACGCGGATGAACTCAGCGCCGATGATCTTGCGCTTTTTTTCGGGATCGGCAACCCCTGCCAGCTTGTCAAGGAAGCGGTCGGTCGCGTCAACGTAAACGAGGTTTGCGTTCAGCTGATTGCGGAAGACCTCAACGACCTGCTCGGGCTCACCCTTGCGCAAAAGACCGTGATTGACATGTACGGATACGAGCTGCTTGCCAATCGCCTTGATCAGCAGTGCGGCAACGACGGAGGAGTCGACACCGCCGGAAAGTGCCAAAAGCACCTTTTTATCACCGACCGTGCGGCGAATGATCGCGACCTGCTCGTCAATAAACGCGAGCGCCGCCTCTTTCGTTTCGATGCGTGCCATCGAATCGGGACGTTTGTTGTTTTCCATTTTGTAAGTCCTCCCTGTATATGTATCTTTGAATTTACTTTTTTAATATCCTATATTATACATCAGTTTTTTTTGCGTTGCAATAGAATTTGCAAAAAAAAAATTCCGCAAACAGGCGAAAAATGAAAGCGGGGTAAATTCTGGCAAAAGTCTTTGCAAAAAACAAACAGCTCGTGTATCATAAGGGCGTAAAATCTAAATGACGAGATAATTCATATGAAACAGCCCTTCATCAACGAAAGCTTTACGAAGACCAACCTTTACAACCTGAATCCGAAGGACAATTACGTCCTCGGCACGATGCTCGGCAACTTCCAGAAGGCCCGCCCCCAGGTAAGATTCAGTTCGGCTCGGGCTGATGGTTCTGCGATCAGGAGGACGGTATGCGTACGTAGATGAAGGTGCTTGCAAACCTCGGTATGCTCAGTCGCTTCGTCGGTATGCTGACTGATAGCCGTAGCTTTGTCTCTTGTCCGCGCCACGAGTTTTTCGCCGCATTATGTGTAGCGTGATCGGCAGTGGGTCGAGGCAGGCAAACACCCCGCAGACCCTGCGCTCCTGCCCCCGATCGTCGAGGGGATCGCCTACAACTACAATATATAATAACGCGAAAAACTACTTCGGCTTCTGATAAAAAAGCTCCGTGCAATAGCGTGATACTCTTAACGGAGTATCACGCTAACTCTATTCGCCTGCGGCGAGTTATATTGCTACGCAGTTATATTCGGCTTACGCCGAGTGGTATTCGCTACGCGAGTTTTAAGGCGAAAAGAATATCACTGCGAGCATCGCGAGCAATATCACTTCCCGCAAGGGAAATATCACTCTTTGCGGAAGCAAAGAATATCACTTTTATACAACAGAAAAAGAGAGAACGTTTCGGCTACGA
>JAFTLE010000020.1 GCA_017452895.1 Clostridia bacterium | reverse complement strand
TGTGCTTGGGGTTTTCGCAGATGACCATCACTTTGCCTTTTCTCTTGATGATCTTGCATTTTTCGCAAATCTTTTTCACGGAAGGTTTAACTTTCATTGTTTTATACCTATCCTTTCAAGCATTATTTTTTCCGCCAGGTAATACGTCCCTTGGTCAGGTCATAGACCGAGACCTCAACGGTGACTGTATCGCCCGGAAGAATTCTTATATAGTTCATACGAAGCTTACCCGAGATGTGTGCGGTCACAATGTGGCCATTCGGGAGCTTGACCTTGAAGATGGCGTTCGGCAGTGCCTCGAGCACTACACCGTCTTCAAATTCAATCAGATCGTCCTTTGGCAGAATAATCCCTCCTCAACCAAATTTCAGAAATTGTTTTCGTCCGCACGGACTTAACCTACATCTGTCAGAAGGATCGGTTCTTCATCGGTGATAAGCACCGTGTGTTCATAATGCGCCGACAGCTTTCCGTCCGCGGTCAGAACCGTCCATCCGTCTTTTAATACCCTTACGTCCGCGGTTCCTACGTTCACCATGGGTTCAATGGCAATCGTCATACCCGCATACAGCCGCGCGCCGCGGCCAGCCGTACCGAAATTCGGTACCTCCGGATCCTCGTGCAGATCCGATCCCACGCCGTGTCCCACATACTTACGCACAACGGAAAATCCGTTACTTGCTACGTAACGCTCCACTGCAGATCCAACGTCGCCGACGCGATTGCCTGCCCGAGCGAACCCGACGCCCTGATAGAAGCCCTCACGGGTCACGTCTATCAGCTTTTGCGCCGTTTCGCTTACATGGCCCACCGCAAAGGTTCTTGCGCTGTCGCCATGGTAGCCGCGATAACAGGCTCCCACGTCAATTTTGACGATGTCACCGTCCTTCACAACTCGATTGTCAGACGGTATGCCGTGGATGACTTCATTGTTGATGCTGATGCAGGCACTGCCGGGAAATCCGCCATACCCTAAGAAGGAAGGACGGGCTCCGCACTTTTCGATATAAGCACGGATCCTTCGGTCGATCTCCTTTGTGGAGACACCGTCACGGAGAGCCTCGGCGCCCACAAGCAGCGCTTCTCCCGTGATTCTGCCCGCCACCCTCATAAGCTTCAGCTGCTCTGAATTTTTGATCGAGATCATTCTTCGCTCACATTCAGTGCCGCAAGGGTCGATTTGGTTGTGTCTTCCACCTTTTCACAGCCCTGTACGAGCTTCAGAATGCCTTTTTCGGCATAGAAGTCCTTGAGAGGCTCCGTGGTTTCGTGGTAGACATTGAGGCGGCTTTTCACTACCTCGGGTGCGTCGTCACGACGGATGGACAGGGGGGTCTTACACTTGTCGCAGTTCACGCCGTCCTCGGACGGGTTGAACGCTACGTGGTAAGATGCGCCGCATTTGTCGCATACCCGACGTCCGCTCATACGCTCAACGATCGCCTCATCGGCAACCTCAAGGCTGAGCACGAGATCCATCTTGACGCCCATTTTATCCAGTGCCTCTGCCTGAGGCACCGTGCGCGGGAATCCATCGAGGATGAATCCCTTCGCGCAATCCGCCTTTGCAAGGCGCTCCTTGATGATGCCGATCACGACCTCATCGGGAACGAGCGCACCCGCATCGGTGAATTTCTTTGCTGCAAGGCCGGTTTCGGTTCCTGCCTTGATCGCTTCGCGGATGATGGCACCCGTCGAAATCGCCGGAATACCAAGCTTTGCGGAAACAATTTCCGCCTGCGTCCCCTTACCCGCGCCGGGGGCACCTAAAAATATCATCTTCATACAGAGTAACCCCTTATCCAAGGAAGCCCTTGTAGTTACGCATCGTCAGCTGTGCCTCCAGCTCACGGATGGTCTCAAGAACAACACCGATTACGATCAGCAGCGAAGTGCCGCCGAAGGTGAACATATTTGCGAACACATCTCCGTAGCTCTTCGTACCGTAAAGTGCGTAGCTGAGGACAGGCTGCATAATGAGCGAGTCAGCAACGATCGGAAGCACTGCGATGATACCGAGAAAGATCGAGCCGATCAGAGTGATTCTACCAAGAATCTTCGCGATATAATCGGAGGTCGGTCTGCCCTGACGGATGCCGGGGATCATACCGCCGTTCTTCTTCAGATTGTTCGAAACCTCAACGGGATTGAAGGAGATCGCCGTGTAGAAGTAACCGAAGGCAATGATCAGAACGAACAGAAGAAGCGGATAAAGCCAATTGTCCGCTGCGAACAGCGTGTAGGTCTTATCCCAGAATCGGCTCCAGAAGCCTGCCTTCGCATCTACCTTACCGTCAACGCCGCAAAGCGTCATGATGGTAGCAGGGAGCGTAACGATCGAGGAAGCGAAAATGACCGGCATAACGCCCGACATGTTCAGCTTGATCGGAAGGTTGGTGCTCTGACCGCCGTACATCTTACGTCCGACGACGCGCTTTGCATACTGAACGGGGATTCTGCGCTCACTACCCGTGATGAAGATCGAGAAGACGGTCATAACGAGGACCGCAAACACGATCAGCACCGCGAATACGATTGCAACCGCAAGGTGCTTGCCCCAATAAGGAAGCGTGCGACCGAGACCTGCGTTCATGCAGATGTCAACCAGACGGATGACGAAGGAAGGGATACCCGAAACGATGTTTGCAAACAAGATCAGGGAGATACCGTTTCCAAGACCGTTTTCGTTGATCTTCTCCGCCAGCCACATAACGAGAGCCGCGCCTGCACAGTAGGCTGCTACGATAACGACAGCGCCAAGTCTTGTGCCTGCCTTGCCGTACGTGGTGGGAACGTCGATCATACCGCCGTTTTTCAGCAGCATATAGTAACCGATACTGGTGACGATCGCCAGAGCAACGGTGACGTAACGCGTGAGATTGTTGAGCTTCTTCTTGCCTTCCTCACCCTCCTGCGACCAAGCCTGAAGCTTCGGAAACGCAACGGTGAGAAGCTGGATAACGATGGATGCTGTGATATAAGGCGAAATACCGAGTGCGAACAGGGTTGCCGTGCTCAATGCGCCACCCGAAAGGGTGTCCATGTAAGCGAGGACCGTATCACCAAAGCTTGCATCGAATGCGGAAGCGTTGACGAAGGGCACAGGAATTACCGTACCAAGACGGTAAAGGAGCAAAATGAAGCCTACAAAGAGGAGCTTCTTTCTGATATCAGGCGTTTTCCATGCGTTTCTGAGAGTCTGAAGCATTTATTCCACCTCAGACTTTCCACCTGCCGCCTCTATCTTTTCTGCCGCGGTTTTTGAAAAGACTGCTGCTTTTACAGT
>JAFTLE010000019.1 GCA_017452895.1 Clostridia bacterium | reverse complement strand
CGATCGAGTCGTCGATCAGAACGACGCGCTTTCCGCGCACTACGTCGGCAACGGGATTCAGCTTGATGCGAACCTTGTCCATACGGGTCTGCTGACCGGGCGCAATAAATGTTCTGCCTATATATTTGTTCTTAATAAAGCCGATTTCGTAGGGGATGCCGGATTCCTTGGAATAGCCGATCGCCGCATCGAGTCCCGAATCGGGCACGCCGATGACGATATCGGCATCAACGGGATGCTCCTTCGCAAGGAGCTCACCCGCGCGGCATCTTGCCTGATGTACGTTACAGCCGTCGACCACGGAGTCGGGACGCGCAAAATAAACGTACTCAAATACACAAAAATGCTTACGCACTCTGTTGCAGTGGTCTTTGATACTGCGAATACCGTTTTTGTCAAAAACGACGATCTCGCCGGGTTCAACGTCACGGATAAAATCAGCACCGACCGAATCGAGCGCGCAGCTCTCGCTCGCGATAACGTAGGTCCCATCCGGCGTCTTTCCGTAGCAAAGCGGACGAAAACCGTTTTCATCACGCATAGCTACCATCTTTGCGGGAGACATAACGATCAGGGAATACGCACCCTTGATGCGGTTCATCGCGCGGCTGACCGCATCCTCGATCGTGGGAGCCTGCAAGCGCTCCTCGGTGATGATATACGACATGACCTCGGTGTTGGAATTCGTATGGAAGATCGATCCCTTCAGCTCGAGCTCCGAGCGAAGGTCCCGCGAGTTGGTCAGAGCACCGTTCATCGCGATTGCCATACGACCCTTGATGTGGTTTACCACGAGCGGCTGAGCGTTACTGCGCTCCTTCGTATCTGCCGTACCGTAGCGCACGTGACCGAGCGCCATATTACCGTCGCCGAGTTTATGCAGAATCTCCGTCGTAAAGACATCGTTCACAAGTCCCGAATCTCTGTAAAGATTGAACAATCCGTCATCATTCACAACGATGCCGCAGGACTCCTGTCCGCGATGCTGCAACGCAAAAAGTCCATAGTACGCCATTTGGGCAACGTCACACACGTGATTCGAAAAAACGCCAAATACACCGCATTCTTCATTTATTTTGGACATATTACTTCTCCGTTTGATTCATCAATTTGTAAATTTCTGAGATACGGCTGCGTTCTTTTCAAGCACCGTCCTCGTGTCTGCCGCACGTTTTGCCTTCAGCTTTTCGGAAATAGAGGGGTCAGAAACAGCCAGAATCTCTGCCGCCAGAAGTGCGGCGTTCGCGCCGCCGTTGACCGCAACCGTTGCAACGGGAATGCCCGAGGGCATTTGTACGGTCGAGAGCAACGCATCCATACCGTCAAAGCACTGGGATTTACAGGGGATCCCGATGACGGGGAGCGTCGTGTTCGCAGCAATAACGCCTGCAAGATGGGCTGCCATTCCCGCGGCGGCGATCAGCACGCCAAAGCCGTTTTCCTCGGCTGCCGCGGCAAAATCGATTGCTTCCTTCGGCGTTCTGTGCGCCGAATAGACGTGCACCTCGTAGGGAATTCCAAAGCTTTTCAAGATGTCGATAGATTTTTCGAGAATCGGCAGATCGCTGTCGCTTCCCATTACGATTCCAACCTTTTTCATAGACTCCTCCAAATTGTCAAGAAATTAAGGTGCCACTTAGGGCAGGGTAACGTTCTTTTCCTTCTGAATAACGTCGTGCGCGCCGCCCTCAACGATGCTCGTTGCGGAAACGAGGGTCAGGACTGCCTTCTCCTGCAGCTCAGGGATCGAAAGCGCGCCGCAGTTACACATCGTCGAGCGAACCTTGCTGAGAGAAAGCGCGACGTTATCCTTCAGCATACCTGCATACGGAACGTAGGAATCGACGCCCTCCTCAAAGGACAGCTTCTTGTCGCCGCCAAGGTCGTAACGCTGCCAGTTGCGGGCACGGTTGGAGCCCTCACCCCAGTACTCCTTATAATAGGTACCGCCGATGCTGACCTTCGCCGTGGGGCTCTCGTCAAATCTTGCGAAATAACGGCCGAGCATTACGAAGTCGGCGCCCATTGCAAGTGCGAGCGTAATATGGTGATCGTAAACGATACCGCCGTCGGAGCAAACGGGAATATATACACCGGTCTCTTCAAAATATTCGTCACGCGCACGGCAAACGTCGATCAACGCAGTTGCCTGACCGCGACCGATACCCTTCGTCTCACGCGTGATACAGATCGAGCCTCCGCCGATACCAACCTTAATAAAGTCGGCACCGCAATCCGCAAGGAAACGGAAGCCTGCGGCATCCACCACATTACCCGCACCGACCTTTACGCTGTCGCCGTAATGCGCGCGGATCCATTCGATCGTGATCTTCTGCCACTCCGAAAAGCCCTCGGAGGAGTCGATGCAAAGCACGTCCGCGCCCGCATCGATCAAAGCGGGAACACGCGTTGCGTAGTCTCTCGTATTAATACCAGCACCGACGACGTAACGCTTCGACGCGTCGAGCAGCTCGTTCGGATTCTGCTTATGCGTTTCATAATCCTTACGGAAGATCAGATAGCAGAGCTTCCCTTCCTCATTGACGATCGGCAGGGAGTTCAGCTTATGCTCCCAGATGATATCGTTTGCTTCCTTCAGCGTCGTGCCTTCCTTCGCCCAGATCAGCTTTTCAAACGGCGTCATAAATTCGGACACCTTCAGATCCATCGGCATACGGCTGACACGGTAATCACGGCTGGTAACGATACCGAGCAGTTTTCCGTCTGCCGTACCGTCCTCGGTCACAGCGATCGTGGAGTGACCCGTACGCTTCTTCAGAGCGATGACGTCTGCCATCGTCGCATCGGGACGGATGTTGGAATCGCTCTTTACGAAGCCTGCCTTGTAGCTCTTTGCGCGCTTAACCATTGCAGCCTCGTCCTCAACGCTCTGCGAGCCGTAGATGAAGGAGACGCCACCCTCGATTGCAAGAGCAACCGCAAGTCTGTCGCCGGAGACCGACTGCATGATCGCAGAGACCATCGGGATATTCATCATAATTGCGGGGGTCTCGCCCTTCTTATACTTTACAAGAGGGGTCTTGAGGCTGACGTTTGCAGGCACACACTCACTGGAAGAATATCCGGGTATCAAAAGATATTCGTTAAAGGTATGTGACGGTTCGTTGATATATTTTGCCATTTTTCTATCTCACTTTCTCTTTATTTCGCCTTTGTCTCACAGTAAAGGCATCTGTATTCTCCCTTGTCCGAGCGCACGAAGATATGCTCGATCTCCTGCTCAGTCGTGGTGATACAACGGGGATTCTTGCATTTGATGATGTTGACCAAACGGCGTGGCAGATCGATGTGCTTTTTCTCACAGATCTGCTCGTTCTTGATCACGTTGACCGTCGCGTTCGGGCTGACGTAGCCGATCACGTCAAAATCGAAATCGATACCCGCGTCGATCTTGATAATATCCTTACGGCCCGTTCTTCGACTGGGGACGTTCATAATCACGGCAACGGGGCAATCCAATCGGTCGAGTCCCAGCATATTGTAAAGCTCCATCGCCTTGCCCGCCGTGATGTGGTCGATCACGATGCCGTTTTTGATGCTATCTACCTTCATGCCTTCACCCCCAAAAGCTTCATGATCAACGCCATACGGATAAACTTACCGTACCGTGCCTGCCTGAAATATGCGGCACGGGGGTCGCTGTCTACCGCGGTCGAGATCTCGTTCACACGCGGAAGCGGGTGCATAACGATCATATCCCGCTTTGCCTCCTCCATCTTATCGGCGGTCAGAACATAGGTGTTCTTCAAGCGCAGATATTCTTCTTCGTTGAAGAAGCGCTCTCTTTGCACGCGGGTCATATAAAGGATATCGAGCTTGCCGATTACGTCCTCAAGGATTCTGCTTTGCTCGTACTCAATGCCCTTATCCTCGATAAATTCTTCCTTGATAAAGGTCGGCAGCTTCAGCTCGTCGGGCGAGATCAGAACGAATTTTACACCATTGTAGCGCGACATTGCCCCGATCAGCGAATGTACCGTTCTGCCAAACTTCAAATCGCCGCAGAATCCGACTGTCAGATTCTCGAAGCTCCCCTTTTCATGATAGATCGTCAAAAGGTCGGTCAGCGTCTGCGTCGGGTGGTAGTGCCCGCCGTCACCCGCATTGATGATCGGCACCTCTGAGTGCATAGAGGCAACCAGCGGTGCGCCCTCCTTCGGGTGACGCATTGCGATAATATCGGCATAACCGGAAACCACGGCAACGGTATCGGAAACGCTTTCTCCCTTGGCAGAGGAGCTGGAGCTTGCCTCGGAAAAACCAAGCACGTTTCCGCCAAGCGACAGCATCGCCGACTCAAAGCTCAAGCGCGTACGCGTCGACGGCTCGAAAAAGAGCGTCGCCAGCGTCTTGTGCTTACAAGCCTCCTGATACCTTTCGGGGTTTGCTATGATATCGTTTGCGACCGCGATCAGCTCGTCGATCTCCTCAACCGAAAGATCGAGAATATTCAAAAGGCTTCTCATTTGTTCGCTCCGATCCAGCTTTCGTCAGCCGGATTGTTACGGAATGCGATCAAGCGCTCAACGTCTTCCTTTTTGATGTAGTTTTCCTCTGCGGCGATTACGCTGATCGTATCGAAGTCGGTGAGGCTCACGTTTTTAACGTTTGCTTCTGCCAGACGGACGAGTCCCTTCTTCATACCGTAGGTGAAGATGCTGACGATACCGAGCACCTCAGCGCCTGCCTCACGCAGAACGTTTACGACCTCGATCACGCTACCGCCGGTGGAGATCAGATCCTCAACGACAACGACCTTCTGTCCCTTTTCAAGCTTGCCCTCGATCTGATTCTGTCTGCCGTGATCCTTCGCACCCGAGCGGACGTAGCCCATCGGAAGATCGAGAATATGCGCGGTAATTGCCGCGTGCGCGATACCTGCGGTCGACGTACCCATCAGAACCTCGACGTCGGGATACTCGCGACGGATGGTTTCAGCCAACGCATTTTCAACGTCGGTACGCACCCTCGGTGCCGTCAGGGTAAGTCTGTTGTCACAGTAAACGGGGCTCTTGATACCGCTCGCCCAGGTGAATGGCTCGTCGGGACGGAAGAATACCGCCTTAATGCTCAAAAGATCCTTTGCGATCAATCTCTGAATCTCTTTCATTGCTTCTCTCCTTTATCAATTATCAATCCACAAATTCTTTTACACAACGCTCATATGCCGCAACGGGATCGGGTGCGGCAGTGATCGGACGTCCGACAACGATATAATCGGAGCCGATCTTCTTTGCCTCTGCAGGCGTCATCACGCGCTTCTGGTCACCGATATCGCCGTCAGCAAAGCGCACGCCGGGCGTTACGGTCAGAAAATCCTTGCCGCAAACGGTGTGAACCTTCTCTGCCTCAAGGGGAGAGCATACGACACCGTCAAGGCCTGCTGCCTTTGCGGTTGCGGCATAGTGCATAACGACCTTATCGATCGGCTCGTTGATCAGAAGATCACGCTCCATGCTTTCCTGATCAGTCGAGGTCAGCTGCGTGACCGCGATGAGGATCGGGCGCGTGCCATCCTCTCTCGTGAGTCCCTTGATCGCCGCTTCCATCATGGTGCGCGTGCCGCTCGCGTGGAGGTTACACATATCAACGTCAAGACAGGAGAGAACGCGCATTGCCTTCATGACCGTATTCGGGATATCGTGAAGCTTCAGGTCAAGAAAGATCTTGTGTCCGCGCTTCTTGATCTCCTTTACGATCTCGGGTCCCTCCGCATAGAACAGCTCCATGCCGATCTTGACAAAGGGCTTTCTGCCCGAAAACCTGTCAAGAAAATCAAATACGTCCTTTTTGCTTGCGAAATCACAAGCGACGATTACGTCCTTACCCATTAGTGAGCACCTCCTATCATATCGGTCAACCGATCAATTTTATATTTCTCCATCACTGCGGGAAGCTCCTCAACGATCCGCTTGCAAGCAAAGGGATCAACGAGGTTTGCCGCGCCTACCTGAACGGCCGTGCCGCCGGCAAGCATCAATTCAATCACGTCCTCCGCGGATGAGACACCGCCCATTGCAATGATCGGGATTCTCACCGCTTCATAGACCTGATAGACCATTCGTACGGCGACCGGGAAGATCGCACTGCCCGAGAAGCCGCCCATTTTATTGGCAATGACGGGCTTTTTCGTTTTCAAATCGATCCGCATACCCATCATCGTATTAATCATACTGATACCGTCAGCCCCTGCATCCTCGCAAGCCTTCGCAATCGAAACGATGTCGGTCACGTTCGGGCTGAGCTTGATATAAACCGGCTTTGTCGTGACGGCCTTGACCGCCTTCGTGACTGCCGCCGCGCTTGCGGGCTCTGTGCCGAAGCTCATACCGCCATTATGCACGTTCGGACAGCTGACATTGACCTCAAGGATACCGACCTGCTCTTCCTTGTCAAGAAGCGCGCAGGTCTCGGCATACTCCTCGATCGAAAAGCCGCTGACGTTTGCGATCACCCTTTTGTGAAAGTAGGACTTCATTTCGGGCAGCTCGTGCGCAATCACGTGCTCCACGCCGGGATTTTGCAGCCCCACCGAGTTGATCATGCCCGCCGTACATTCCGCAATGCGAGGCGTCGGATTTCCAAAGCGCGCCTGTCTCGTCGTCCCCTTGAAGGAGAAGGTTCCAAGACAGTTGATGTCGTAAAGTGCGGCAAACTCCTTGCCAAAGCCAAACGTACCGCTGGCGGGGATCACGGGATTGTCAAGCTCCCATCCGGACAGAATTACTTTTGTGTCTGCCATATGATCTCCTCCCTTTCAAGAACGGGACCGTCAATGCAAATTCGCTTGTTGCCGGTGAGCGTTTTGCAGCTACATCCCATACACGCGCCGAAGCCGCATCCCATTCTTTCCTCAAAGCTGTACTGACCGCTTGTCTTTACGATCGCTTCGATCGCGCGGAACATCGGCATCGGTCCGCAGGTGTAGAAGTAGGTGTAGTCCAGATCCTTCATCGCGTCGGTCACAAAACCGCGTACGCCGTAGCTACCGTCTGCCGTTACGACGATCACTCTTGCACCGAGTGCCGCGAACTCCTGCTCATAAAAGACATCCTTCGCGGAATTAAAGCCGAGCACAACGGTTGGCTTTTTCCCCTCGGACACCAGCCTTTTACAGAGGTAATACATTGGGGGGACACCAACGCCGCCACCGATCAGAAGGGGAGCTTCTCCACTCTTTGAGGTATCAAAGCCGTTACCAAGACCCGAGAGCGTGTCAAGTTTCTCACCGACCTGCATCCCACTCATGATCTCTGTGCCGTGTCCGACGACCTTATAAATCAGTGTCAATCCGTTTTCGTCATAGTCGCAAACCGAGATCGGGCGACGAAGATAAAGCCCGTCTATCTTCAGATTCACAAACTGTCCCGGTGCCGTGAGGGCGGTCGTATCACCCACAAGACGCATCTCATAGATCGCATCCGCAATCGGTTTGTTTTCTTTAATCTCGTAAAATACCTGTTTCATAAAAACCTCTTACGCATCAATGGTAGAAACGCAAAGGGTGGTTTCCTCCAGAACGTCAAGCAGCACCTTGACCGTATCAAGTGCGGTAAACATCGTGATGTTGTTTTCGGTTGCCAAAGCTCTGATCTGGTAGCCGTCGTTCTCCTGTCCGCGGGAGCTGACGTCACTTGTGTTGATGACGTATGCGATATGCCCCTGACGGAGAGCCTCGACAATCTCCACGTTGCCGTCGGAGAGCTTTTGCAGGACCTTCGTACGGATACCGTGCTCCTTGAGATATCTCGCAGTACCTGCGGTCGCCTCAATATTGAAGCCGAGGTTGTAGAAGCGACGGATCAGAGGCAGTGCCTCCTCCTTATCCTTATCTGCAACGGTAACGAATACGGTGCCGTAGTTCTGCAGATGCATACCAGATGCCTGAAGCGCCTTGTAAAGCGCACGATTCAGTTTATCGTCGTATCCGATCGCCTCACCCGTCGACTTCATCTCGGGAGAAAGATATGCGTCAAGACCGCGGATCTTGTTGAAGGAGAATACGGGAACCTTGACATACCATCTCTTTTTCTCATCTGGATAGATATCAAAGATGCCCTGCTCCTTCAGACTTTTGCCGAGAATGACCTCAGTTGCGATATCAGCGAGGCTGTATCCCGTTGCCTTGGAAAGGAAGGGGACGGTACGAGAGGAACGCGGATTAACCTCGATGATGTAAACCTTTTCATCACGGTCGACGATGAACTGGATGTTGTAAAGACCGACGATGCCGATACCGAGACCGAGCTTTTTCGCATACTGCAGGATGGTGCCCTTTACCTTCTGCGAAATGCTGAAGGAGGGATAAACGCTGATCGAGTCACCACTGTGGACACCCGTCTTTTCAACCAGCTCCATAATGCCGGGGATAAATACGTCACGGCCGTCGCAGATCGCATCGACCTCGACCTCCTTACCGCTGATATATTTGTCAACAAGGACAGGCTTGTCCGCATCGATCTCAACGGCGGTCTTCAGATAGTGACGAAGCTGCTCCTCGTTCGCGACGATCTGCATTGCGCGACCGCCAAGTACGAAGGAGGGGCGAACGAGAACAGGGTAGCCGATCTCCTTTGCCGCGTTCACTCCGTCGGTGATGTTAGTGACGGCTTTGCCCTGCGGCTGAGGAATGTCGAGAGAAAGCAGAAGCTTTTCGAAGGAATCTCGATTCTCTGCCTTATCGATCGCATCGCAATCGGTGCCGATGATCTCGACCCCTCTTTGACGGAGCGGATCCGCCAGATTGATCGCGGTCTGTCCGCCAAGGGAAGCGACCACGCCGTCGGGCTTTTCAAACTCAATGATATTCATAACGTCCTCGGGAGTCAGAGGCTCAAAATAGAGCTTGTCCGAGGTCGTATAGTCAGTCGATACCGTCTCGGGGTTGTTGTTGATAATGATTGCCTCGTATCCCGAATTCTTGATCGTGCTGACTGCGTGTACGGTGGAATAGTCAAACTCCACGCCCTGACCGATGCGGATCGGACCGGCGCCAAGGACGATGATCTTTTTCTTGTCGGAAAGACGGGACGTGTTTTCTCCCTGATACGAGGAGTAGAAATAAGGGATGTATGCACCCGTATGCAGAGTATCTGCCATACGGTAAACGGGCATCAGTCCGTTATCCTTGCGCATACCGAACACCTCAAGCTCGGGAACGCCCCAGAGCTTTGCGATGAACTGGTCCGAGAAGCCCATCTTCTTTGCCGCCGTGAGGACTGCAAGATCCTTCACGCTGTTCTTGATCGTCTTTTCCATCTCGACCATACGCTTAATGGCCTCGAGAAAGTACGCCGTGATCTTCGTGATTGAATGCAAGGACTCGATCGACTCACCGCGGCGCAGAAGCTCGGCGATCGCGAAAATGTTGTCGTCCTTAAATACCGAGATGTAGTCGCGCAGCTCCTCATCCGTCATACCGTCAAACTTCGGCAAATGGAAATGGCAGGCACCGATCTCAAGCGAGCGTACCGACTTCAGAAGGCACTCCTCGAGCGTCGAGCCGATGCCCATAACCTCGCCCGTCGCCTTCATCTGCGTACCAAGCGTGTTGGATGCCGCGGAGAATTTGTCAAACGGGAAACGAGGAAGCTTTGCGACCACGTAGTCAAGGCGGGGAGCGGTCGCCGCCGTTGTGTTGGCGATACCGATCTCCTTAAGCGTCATGCCGACTGCAATCTTTGCGGTAACCTTCGCGATGGGATATCCGCTTGCCTTAGATGCAAGTGCCGAGGAGCGGGATACGCGGGGGTTGACCTCGATCAGGTAATACTCGCCGCTGGTCGGGTGGAGTGCGAACTGTACGTTACAGCCGCCCTCGATCTTCAGCGCCTTAATCAGCTTGATTGCACTGTCGTTGAGCATCTTCAGCTCACTATCGTTCAGGGTCAGAATCGGAGCAACAACGATTGAGTCGCCCGTATGGACACCGACGGGATCGACGTTTTCCATGCCGCAGATGGTGATGACGTTATCATCGGCATCGCGCATCATTTCAAACTCGATCTCCTTATAGCCCTTCACGCTCTTTTCAATCAGAACCTGATGGACGGGCGAGAGCTTGAATGCGTTCACACCGATCTCGAGCAGCTCTTCTTCATTCTCGGCAAAACCGCCGCCGGTACCGCCAAGTGTAAAGGCGGGACGAAGAACGACGGGATAACCGATCTTCTTTGCCGCTTCCCTTGCTTCCTCCAGAGAATAGGTGATTTCCGAGGGGATGGTCGGCTCGCCGATATCAATACAAAGCTCCTTAAAAAGCTCGCGGTCCTCAGCCTGCTCAATGCTCGTGCTGCTCGTTCCGAGAAGCTCGACCTGACATTCCTTGAGGATCCCCTTCTTTTCCAGCTGCATCGCAAGATTCAAACCCGTCTGACCGCCAATGCCGGGGATAATGGCGTTCGGTCTTTCGTAGCGAAGGATCTTCGCAATATATTCGAGCGTCAACGGCTCCATGTAAACCTTATCAGCGATCGACGTATCCGTCATAATGGTCGCAGGATTGGAGTTGCAAAGCACGACCTCGTACCCCTCCTCCTTCAGAGCAAGGCAGGCCTGCGTGCCCGCATAGTCAAACTCAGCGGCCTGACCGATCACGATAGGGCCTGAGCCGATGATCATGATCTTTTTCAAATCGTTTCTCTTTGCCATAAAAGCATCCTCCGCAATGTATATCAAAAATTTTATTAATCAAGTGAATAGACGGTCTTTCCGTTGTGGGAAGTCAGCACACACCGACCGTACACCTGCCATCCCGTAAAGGGCGTGCTCTTCCCCATCGAAAGGAAGTCGGCAGGATCGACGGTATAGGGGGTCTCGATCTCAAAGACCGTGAAATCCTCCCCCGTGGGAATCCCGAAACGGCGGCGCGGATTGTCAGAAAGGAGCGCCGAAAGCTTCTCGAGCGTAATGACACCCTTTCGCACAAGCTCGGTATAGAGGATCGGGAAGGCGGTCTCAAGACCGACGATCCCAAACGGACTGCCTGAAAGACCCTTCGCCTTTTCCTCCGCACTGTGGGGGGCGTGGTCGGTGGCGATCATATCGATCGTACCGTCCGTGATCCCCTGAAGGAGCGCATCTCGATCCGCACGCGTGCGTAGCGGCGGGTTCATCTTGAAGCGTCCGTCCTCTTGCAGGTCATCCTCGCAAAGCACAAGATAGTGCGGTGCGGTCTCACAGGTCACGTCAAGCCCCTCTGCCTTCGCATGGCGGACCAGCTCGACCGTTTCCTTTGTCGAAATATGGCATACGTGGTAGGCGCAGCCGGTTTCCTTTACAAGGGCAAGATCACGCTCGACCTGCTTGTACTCGCTGGCACTGCAGATCCCGCGGTGACCGTGTGCCGCGGCGTAAGCGCCGTCGTGAATATACCCGCCGTGAAGCAGACTGTTGTCCTCGCAGTGTGCCACGAGGAGCTTTCCAAGCGTCTTTGCCTTTTCCATAGCCTGACGCATCATACCGTCATTCTGGACGCCGCGGCCGTCATCCGAGAAGGCGCAGACCCGCGCGGATATTTTCTCCATATCGGACAGCTCCTTACCGAGTTGTCCCTTGGTGATCGCGCCATAAGGGTATACGTCGATCACGGCGTCGCGTTCGATCAGGGTCAGCTGCTCGTCAAGCGATTCTGCCGCGTCCGGCACGGGCTTCAGATTCGGCATCGTGCAGACCGCGGTGTATCCGCCGCGTGCCGCCGCCCTGCTTCCGCTCGCGATCGTCTCTTTATATGAAAAGCCCGGCTCGCGAAAATGCACATGCACATCGCAAAAACCGGGCAAAACGGCATATTGATTTGTAACAAAGGGCAAAAAGCCCGTGGAAGAAAGATGATGCAGCACCATGCCCTTGATTTCTTCGTAACAAATTGCGGTCATTCCCTGCTTTTTCATCACGCTTCCTCCTTCTTTTTCACTTGCCTGCGGCGGCACAATACGCACGCAATCCGTGCATTTGTCGCCGCCATAGCAAGGCTTGCAATTTTTTAATATTATTTTAACATTAATATTAATATTTGTCAAGCATTTTTTCGACAACATTACGCCAAAAGATTGAGGTCTTTTTCGGTAAATTCGTAGCAATTGTTACAAAAACGGCAGGTCGTTGTTAAGACACGGGGATGTCCGTCCGCCTCTTCCTCGTCAAAGAGCCCTCGCAGCTCCTTTTCGGAAAGCTTTTTAAGACCTCTTTTCATCCGTTCTCTGCTGCAGGTACAGCGATATTCGACCGTCAGCTCATCGAACGGATCGTATTCGATCCCCTCCATCGCGAGCGCCGCGATCTGCTCGGGTGTCATCCCCTTTTCAAAAAGGGCGGATGGGCTTTTCAGCTTGTCCACATTTTCCTCGATTTTCGATACCGTCGCATCATCCGCAAACGGCAAAAGCTGGATCAAGACACCGCCCGCGGCAATACAGTTGCCGTCAGTCCCGATCAACACGCCGAGCGCACAAACCGTAGGGATCTGCTCGCTTTCCGCAAAATAACGCGTGATATCCTCGGCGATCTCACCGCTCGTGATCTCGACCGTACCCGTCTGCGGCTGTGCGTTTTTATACTCCTTTGCCATATACAGAAAGCCCTGACCGACAGCGCACCCGACATTCAGCTTTCCGTTCGCACGGCGAGGGGGATCGACCATCGGATTCTCAATGTATCCGCGTACATTTCCCGCATAATCCGAAACGGCGAGCAAACGCCCTGCAGGGCCGTCGCCATTGATCCCGATCGTAACGCTGTCCTCCTTCTCCCCCATCATCGATCCGATCATCGAGGTAGCGGTCAAAAGTCGGCCGAGTGCGGCGGATGCTGTCGGCATCGTATGGTGGCATGCGATCATTCGGTTCACGATCGCGGTAGAATCAAGCACGAGAATGCGTGCAGAGCCATCGTGCGTCATCGCACGAAACAGTGTGGATTCTTTCATGTATTCGGATCTCCCTTCTTCTTGACCGCGCGCGCCGCAATATAGCAGCGTTCGTCGGTGCCCTTCAGTGCTTCTCCCTCAAAATTTCCGACCGCCTCAAGCAGCTCAAAGCTACATTCCGCAAGCAGCTTCCGAATGCTTGCGAGCGGATAGTAGCGCTCTCTTTGCCATTCGTCCTCCCGTGCGTAAGTGCCGTCGGGCAAGCGTCGAAAGAGGGTGATATAGAAATCGCAGAGTTTGCTTTTTTCGTTGTAATCGTTCTGCCAGGTGCAGAAGGAGTCCTCCTCGTCAAAAACGTAGGTCCTATCACCGTACACCTCACGGAATTTATAAAGCGTGTTGACATCAAACAAAAGCAGTCCGTCCGCCTCCAGATAGTTGAAGGCGAGACGCAGCATTTTCTTAAGATCGCCGGGCGATTGCAGATGGTTGACTCCGTCAAGGCAACAGATCACGGCATCGACCGTTCCGTAAAGCTCAAACGCAGTCATATCCTGACAAAGCCAAAGGATCTCCCGCTCAAGCTTTTCTGCCGCCGCATTCTCACGCCCGCGTGCAAGCATCTCCTCGGAGAGGTCCACACCGATCATATCATATCCGCGGCGCGCAAGCGCAAGCGTCATTTTTCCCGTGCCGCACCCAAGGTCAAGGATCGAGCCCGTTTTTCCTCTGCCGTGCTTTTTGAATAGCTTTTCTATATAATCAGCCCACGGTTCATAGTCAACGTCACCGTTGAAGGAATCGTATACGGGGGCTAAAACGTCATACATACTCATAGCAGTCCCTCCTCTTCAAAGCGTCTTTTAACCTCCTCGGGGCAAAGCCTGTCCGCGGCAAATGCGGCGCGCAAAAGCGGCGGCGGTATTCTATCGTCATACTTTTCGAAGATCGGTGCCTCCGATGCAGAAACGAGATCGTCAGCGCAAATTCCGTCGTACGCGATCTTATCCGCGATACGCGACAGTAAGAGCGCACCGTCTTCCCGGCAAGCCTTGAAGGTAATATAACAGCAGCCCGCGCTTTCAACGTCGCTCACGCCGAGAAGATCGGCGTATCTTGTCAAAAAGCGTCTGAGCGTGCGGAAGGCACGTGTGCCGAGCCACGGGAACAGACAGTAGGACATCCCGCCGATATGCACGAGTATACTTTCCGCCATTTTCGTATTCTTCGCCACCGCACGCGCGTTCTCAAGTCGGTGTGCGGCATTCGGCTGAAGGTACGGATACTGCGTATCCGAAAAAAGGATTTCCCGCATTTTTTCAAGCAAACGCGTGTGGATCTCTCCGCTGTCACCCGGCCAGGAGATCTCCATCTTTCCCTCTACCGCCTTCACGTAAATGAGACGGCGTGCCACGTCGGTCTCAAGCACCTCCCACACGCGGCCTGCCAATGCGAATCTGTCACCAACCGGCGGCGGTGTTGTGATCGTACCGATCTCATCCGCCTCACAGCGAACCGTAAAATCCTCACTGTCCTTGAAAACGGCGTAAAACTTATAGCTGTTGATCAGGCGTTCGCCCGCAAGACCGACGATGAGCCCCTTCTCCTCCGTCATTTCAAGATACTGCGACTCCACCATCGAGATCAAAAGCGAGCGATAGATCTCCTTATCAAGCGACGAAAGCGGCGGAAGCGATAAAACGCGTTCTGCAAGCTCCTTTACCCTCAGCTCGCCGCTTGACGCAACCGTACTGAGTGTCTGGTGGAACGCCAGACTCAGCGGTAGTTTCTTTTTGCGCGGCGGCTCGATAAAGCGCTCCTTCGTATACAGCTCGATCACGGCGATCCCACGCAAAAGCTCCCACGGGATCAACTGTGGCAACGGTGCGTTCGGCAAGGGCGTTTCCTCACGAAAAAGCATCACCATCTCAGGCGGCGAACCACGCCGTCCCGAGCGGCCGAGTCGCTGTAGGAAGGAAGATACCGTCGTCGGTGCATCAATCTGTGCGACCCGTTCAAGCCGCCCGATATCAATACCGAGCTCCATCGTCACGGTCGCACAGGTTACCGATTTTTCGTCCTCTTCCTTCATTTTCCGCTCTGCCTCCTCACGCAGGGATGCGGAAAGATTGCCGTGGTGGATCAGAAACACATCCTTTTCCCGACGCCGCCGCGCGATCTGACGGAGGGTTGCCGTCACGTATTCGGTCTGTTCACGCGAATTGGAAAAAACGAGCGCACGGTATCTGCGTACCGCGTCATAGAGATATTCGTATCCCGCGTCAAGCTCTGCGCGAGCATTCTCCCCGCCCCTCGGCGTCACGGAGACCTGCTCTGCATTTGGATTCTGGATATAAAAGTGGGCGAGTGCCAAGCGCCAAAGCAGCTTCTGCTTTTCGGGGATCGGCGCGTCGGTCACGCGCGGACTCCCCGCGCCAAGCCATTTTGCGGCGCTCTCAAGCGCACCGATCGTTGCAGAAAGACCGATTCTGCGCGGGGAATGCCCGATCAGTCGCTCCAGTCGAGTCAAAAGACAGATCACCTGATTACCGCGATCGCTCCCGATCATCGTATGGATTTCATCAAGGATTACGTAGGACAACCCACCGAACAGACGCGGAATATCGTTTGATCGGTTTATCAGCATGCTTTCAAGCGACTCCGGCGTGATCTGAAGGATCCCCGATGGATTCTTCAAAAGCTTGCTTTTGTGCGAAGCACCAACGTCGCCGTGCCAATGAAAGACCGAGACACCGCTGATATCAAGCAGCTGTTCCATTCGTGAAAACTGATCGTTGATCAGGCTTTTCAGCGGTGCAATATAAAGCACT
>JAFTLE010000018.1 GCA_017452895.1 Clostridia bacterium | reverse complement strand
GTCGAGAAAACACGGCGTATCACCTTTAACGAGGTAACCAAAACCGCCGTAAAAGAAGCCATCAAAAATCCGCGCACGGTCGATATGGCACTCGTCAATTCTCAGCAAGCACGCAGAATGCTCGACCGTATCGTCGGCTATAAGCTCAGCCCCTTCCTCTGGAAGACGATTCGCGGCGGACTTTCGGCAGGTCGCGTGCAATCAGTCGCCACGCGCATCATCGTAGAACGTGAGCGCGAAATCGAAGCGTTCATTCCGCGGGAATACTGGACACTGTCCGCTGAACACAAAAACAGCGAAGGAACAAGCTTCCTCTCCCGTTTTTACGGTACAGCAGAGAAAAAGATCGATCTTCATACCGAGGATGATGTCAACGCCGTAAAAGCCGCGCTTGAAGGCAAGCCCTTTGTAATCGACAGCATCAAAAAATCTCTGCGCCGCAAAAATCCGCACGCGCCCTTCACCACATCCTCCCTGCTTCAGGAATCCGCACGCAAGCTCAATTTCCAGTCGCACAAAACGATGAAGATCGCGCAGGAGCTTTACGAAGGTATCAGCCTCGGCGCCGAAAACGGCGGTGTCCGCGGTCTGATTACCTATATGCGTACCGATTCGTTGCGTATTTCCGCCGAGGCGCAAACTGCCGCCAGAAATTATATTATCGAAAACTACGGGGAGGACTATTATCCCGAAACACCCCGTGTCTATAAAACCAAGGGCGATGCACAGGATGCTCACGAAGCCATCCGTCCTTCCGATATCACCCTTGACCCCACCCGTATCCGCAAAAAACTCACAAACGATCAGTACAAGCTTTACAAGCTGATCTGGGAGCGTTTTCTGGCAAGCCAGATGCAGGCAGCCTCCTACGATACTGTCAACGCCTCCATTCTCTGCGACCGTTATCTTTTTAAAGCAAGCGGACAAACCCTGCGTTTCAAGGGCTACCTTGCCGTATATACCGAAGTCGCAGGCGAAGAAGAGGATACTGCAAATCCTCTTCCCACACTGGAGGAAGGGGAGCTTCTGAAAGATTCTCTGCTGCTCAGTGAACAGCACTTTACCGAGCCCCCCGCACGTTATACCGAAGCCGCACTCATCGACTTCTTTAAGGAAATGGGAATCGGACGCCCTTCCACCTATGCACAGATCATCACCACCATCACCACGCGCGGCTATGTCAAGCGAGAGGGCAAATCGATCGTTCCGACTGCACTTGGCGTTACCACGACAGATCTAATGATCGAATTCTTCCCCGATATCGTAGACTATGCCTTTACCGCACAGATGGAAAACGACCTCGATGCCGTTTCCTCGGGAAACAATACTGTCGTTGAGGTACTCGGTAAATTCTATTCCAAATTTAAGTTCGATCTTGATGCCGCCTTTGATTCGGTCGATAACGGCAGTGTTACCGTGGAAGCCGAAACTACCGACATTGTTTGTGACAAATGCGGCGCCAAAATGATCATCAAGTCCGGACGCTTCGGCAAATTTGCCGCGTGTCCCAACTATCCTACCTGCAAAAACACCCGTTCTTTAACCGAAAATACAACGGAAGAAGAAAAAGCACCCACTGAAACCACCGATCTCACTTGTGAAAAATGCGGCTCTCCGATGGTCGTGCGTAACGGCAAATACGGCAAATTCTTTGCCTGCTCCGCTTTCCCGAGCTGCCGCCACATTGTCGGAACAGACAATACCATCGGCGTTCCCTGCCCCATCTGCCAAAAGGATATCGTAATGAAGCGCGCCAAGAGCAAGACCGTCTTCTATTCCTGCTCGGGCTATCCCGAATGCTCCTTCTCTTCGTGGGATAAACCGACCCGTGAAACCTGTGCCGTTTGCGGCAAAATGCTTTTCGTCAAGAAAGGCAAGGAGCATCCCGTTTGTTGCGATAAATCCTGCGCGGCATTTGGAAAAGAGGTCATCAAGGAATGATCCCGACCGTCCACGTAATCGGCGCAGGACTTGCGGGCTGTGAAGCTGCATATATTGCGGCAAGGCTCGGATGTCAGGTTATGCTTCACGAAATGAAGCCGAAAAAATACTCTCCTGCGCATACCAATCCCGATTTTTGCGAGCTGGTCTGCTCTAACTCGTTCCGATCCAATCAACTCACAAACGCAGTCGGTCTTCTGAAGGCAGAGCTGATGGCACTTTCCTCTCTCATTATGGAGGCAGCCTACGCCACCGAGGTCTCGGCAGGCTCAGCCCTTGCCGTCGACCGTACACTGTTTGCGCGCTATGTTACCGATAAAATACAGAATCATCCGCGGATCAGCGTCATAGAAGAAGAGACCGTAACACTTCCCGAAAACGCGATCACCGTGGTCGCAACAGGTCCTTTGACCTCGGATGCGCTGTCCGAGACACTGAAAAAAATCATCCCCGAAGAAAGTCTTCACTTTTACGATGCGGCTGCCCCCATCGTCGATGCCGCAACGATCAATACCGATATCGCTTTTGCCGCCTCCCGCTACGGAAAGGGCGAGGCGTGTTACCTCAACTGCCCGATGGACCGTGAACAGTATGAAGCCTTTTACGAAGCACTGATCACAGCAGAAGAAGCCAAGCTTCATGAGTTTGACACAACCGATGCCGACGGCAAAAAACTTACCGTTTTTGAAGGCTGTATGCCCGTCGAGGTTATGGCGCGCCGCGACAAGGAAACCCTGCTGTTCGGGCCGTTAAAGCCGGTCGGTCTTCCCGACCCCAAAACCGGCAAGGAATATCACGCTGTTGTGCAGCTGCGCCGTGAAAATAACGCCGCAACGATGTACAATCTCGTCGGCTTTCAGACGCACCTCACCTTCGGTGAGCAAAAACGTGTCTTCCGTATGATCCCGGGACTTGAGAACGCGGAATTTCTGCGTTACGGTGTGATGCACCGCAACACCTTTATCAATTCCCCCAAGCTGCTGACGCCTTGCTACACGATGAAAAACAACCCGAATCTCTTCTTTGCAGGGCAAATGACAGGGGTGGAAGGTTACATCGAATCCGCCTCCAGCGGCTATGTTGCGGGTCTCAATGCCGCACTGACCGCACTTGGAAAAGATACGTGTATCTTCCCCGATACATCTGCCATCGGTGCTTTGGCGCATTATATTTCCACCGCAACAACACAGTTTCAACCGATGAACGTAAACTTTGGCATCATTGCCCCGCTTGACAAAAAAGTCAAGGGCGGAAAGGCAGCAAGAAACGAAGCGCTGTCGCAACGAGCGCTTTCTGTCGTTGAAGCTATTTTCCACGATAAGATTGAATGCCATCTTGTCGATCGTTAAACAGAAAGGCTGTACCACTTATGAAGGTTATTATAGATGCAATGAGCGGCGATAACGCCCCTCACGAAATCATCAAAGGCGCCGTTTGGGCAAAAGAAGAATTTTCTCACGGCATCATTCTGGTCGGAGACGAAGAGGTGATCCGCCAAAGCGCCCGCGATCAGGGACTGTCGCTGGACGGCATTGAGATCGTCCATACCACCGATGTGATCACGATGGAAGATTCGCCGCTTGCCATCCGAGAAAAACGCGACTCTTCTATGCGCGTCGGCTTTCGCCTCCTGCACGAAGGCAAAGGCGATGCCTTTGTCGGCGCAG
>JAFTLE010000017.1 GCA_017452895.1 Clostridia bacterium | reverse complement strand
AGCCCGACGATTTTTGCAAAGGGGTCGTTAACGTTGAGTGCGAGCTTGCAGGCGCGTGCCACAAACAGTGTGAACAAAAGAATCACAGAGAGCGCGCCGAGAAAACCAAGCTCCTCGCAGGTGATCGTAAAGATGAAATCGTTTTGGGGCTCCGACACATAGCTGAATTTCAGTCTGCTGTTTCCAAAGCCAAGTCCGAAAAAGCCGCCCGAGCCGATCGCCATCATTCCCTGAAGCGTTTGCCATCCGCCGTCAAGCGGATAAAGCTCAGGATTCAGCCAGATCAGAATGCGGCGCTTCGTATAGTCGGTAAAGAGCGCGAGCGCGCTGACCGCGGCAACGCCCATTAGAGCCAGCGACCCGAGGATCTTTGGATTCGTTCCGGCGAGGAACATTACGAGGATACCGATTGCGCCGAGTATGATCAAGCCCGAAAGATGCTTTTGCAGCATAACGAGACCGCATACGGCTCCAATCATTGCAAAAGGGATCAGGGCACCGTATGTAATGCTTTCTCGCGGCTTGTCGTAAGCAAGGATTTTCTCGCGCTTACGCTCAAAATAATACGCAAGCATCAGGATCAAGGTCATTTTTGCAAATTCCGACGGCTGAAAGCTAAGACCGCCGATCGAGATCCAGCGTTTTGCGCCGCCCGCCGTCGTCCCGATAATCGGGACGAGGATCAGAGAAATAACGGTGAAAAGGTAGGCAAAGGGGGCGGCTTTTCTCAGCGCGGCAATCGAAAGTCGCGAGGTCAAAAACATAGCAACAAGCCCGACGAACAGCCAAAGGATCTGTCGCTTGACAAAATAAAAGCTATCGCCGTAACGTCGCTCGGCATAGGCATAACTTGCACTGAAGACCATCAGCGAGCCGAATGCCGAAAGGACAAGGATCAAAATAAGCAGGGACGGGTCGCATCTGTCCTTTTTTTGAGCTTCGCGCTTGTATTTTTTAAAAAACAGTTTCTTTGTTTTTTCAACCAATGACATACGACCTCCTAGAGCGCAAAATAAGCACCCATGCAACCGATCAAGGTCAAAATGGAAAAAACACCGAGTATTTTGACCTCGCTCCAGCCGCATTTTTCAAAATGATGGTGCAGGGGTGCCATCCGAAAGAGGCGTTTTCCCGTCAAACGAAAGACGGTGACCTGCAAAATTACCGAGATCCCCTCAAGGATATACAAAACGCCAACCAAAAGAATGAGCAAAGGAGAGCCAAGCTGAAAGGCACAGCCCGCCAGAAGCGCCCCCAAAAACAAAGAACCGGTATCGCCCATGAAAATTCTGGCAGGGTGAAAGTTGTAGATCAGAAAGCCAAGACTGCCTCCGAGCGTAGCACCGCCGAGAATGATCACGGAGGTCTCGCCGCGCAGGATCCCCATTACACCAAAGAAGGCACCGATCAAAAATGCGGTCGTCGTCGCAAGACCGTCGATCCCGTCGGTCAGATTGGCACAGTTGACCACCCCGACGAGAAGGATCGCAGCAAAGAAGTAAAAGCCGAGCCCGAAGTCGATCCAAATGCTCGAAAAGGGAAGCGGCATACTGCTCGAGACAAAACCGAAGATTCTTAAAAGTGCAAGATAGGAGATTGAGAATACTGTTTGCAGTAAAACCTTCTGCCTTGGAGTAAGCCCCTCGTTTTGCTTCTTTCTGAACTTGGTCAGATCGTCGAGAAAGCCGACGGCAGCATTCGAGATCGCATACAGAAGGGTTAAAATCAAGAAACGGAACTCGTCTTTCTGTACTCCCTTCAATAAAAAGACACCAAACAGAAGCGAAAGAGAAACCGTCGGTATCAGGAAGCCAAGCCCGCCCATCGTTGGCGTGCCCTCCTTGTTTTTGTGCCATCTCGGACCGATCTCTAGAATCCTTTGTCCCATTTTTTTGTATCGGAGATAGGGGATCAGAGCCTTTGTCAACAAAACCGTCGAAAAAAAGCTAAGTACGGAGATCAGAACGTAAGAAACGAAGGACGACATTTCCTAACCTCCTTCATGATTCCCGATTCTTCAAGAAAAACGGCAGAATGCGTTCTGCCCTTTCCGCGCGCGATGCTTTGATCAGCAAGAACTCCCCATCACGCATCCTTGCGCGAACGGCTTCGGCACATGCCGCATCGGGTGCTTCAAATAGCAGGATACGGTCTTTTGACATTCCCGCTTCAATTGCGCCCTTTGCATAGTCCTCGCGGTACTCTCCAAAGGCAAAAAGATATCTGATTCCAATGCGTGCCGCTTCTTTGCCGACTGTATAGTGTGCCTCCTTCGCGGAACTGCCGAGCTCCCCAATCGTGCCGAGCAGGGCAGAGGCTTCGTGCCCTTCGTTTCGTGCCATTTGCACAGAAAGCGAAAGGCTCGTACAGGTTGCAGACGGGGAGGCGTTATAGCAGTCGAGGATCAGAAAAAATCCAAAATCGGTACGTATCAGCTCCTGGCGCATCGGCGGTGGGCTGAATTCCATAAGCCCTCTTCGGATCGCTTCCTCGGAAATCCCCGCCTCCACTCCGTATGCGACCGCAAAGGCGCTGGAAACGGCCGTATGCGCACCGTAAGAGGGAATTTGAAGCGCACGTAGCTCGCCGCTCGGCATTTGCAGATCGTAGACCGAGCCGTCGTGCTTGAGTCGGATCGCGTGTGCTCGGTAATCGGCAGAGGCATTCGTACCCACGGATATGCACGTTTGGGAAAGATCAAGGTCTTGCAAAAGTGGACTGTCCTTGTCAATAAAGACCCGCGCGTCGCTTGACACTGATTCAAGTATTTCCAGCTTTGCGTCGCGCAATTCCTCTGGGGCTTTGAAATTGCCAACGTGCGCGTCCTTTACGTTCGTGATTATAACATCATCGGGACGGATCGCCTCAGATAGCCGTCGTAGCTCTCCCTTGTGATTCATTCCCGCCTCCAAAACCAAGAATTCGGTATCCTGACGCAGAGAAAAAAGCGTATAGGCAACGCCGATGAAATTGTTAAAATTCCCGTGGGTCTTCTGCGTTTTATAAGCAGAGGATAAAACCGCGTGCGCGTATTCCTTGACCGTCGTCTTTCCAACGCTGCCCGTGATCGCGATCTTGCGACAGGAAAAGGAGCGGCTGTAGACCGAAGCAAGCGTTAAAAGGGCATCGACCGTTTCGGGTACGTATAAGGCCTTTGACTTCCACGGTGCGTCAAGTGCGTAGGGGCAGAGTAAAAGGGCGGCGAGACCCGATGCCTCCTTTTGATGGAAAACGTCGCCGATCAGATCAACGAAAAGATCCCCCTCCCGAAGCTCTCGCGAGTCGGTGCAAACGGCGTGAATATAAGGGGGAGAAAGAGGTGGCGTCGGAAGCGCAAGCGTGCTTGCGATCTCTTTTCCCAAAAAAGGGATGGATAGCTCAATTCTCACAAACAGTATCTCCCCTTTTTTTCTTTTCAAGCAAAGAATTGACGATTTTCCGTTCGTCAAACCAATGCATCCCGTTTTTGTCGATCTCATACGACTCGTGCCCCTTGCCGGCCAACAGCAGAATATCGTTTTCGGAAAGCTCGCTAATCGCTTGACGGATCGCCTCGTATCGCGATAGAACGACGCGGCATTTGCTTTTGTCGGAAATACCCTCAAGGATATCCTCAATGATCGCGGCAGGCTCCTCGCTACGGCTGTTGTCGGAGGTTACGTAAATGAGATCGGCATATTCTTCTGCGATCCTTCCCATGCTTGCACGCTTGCTTTTGTCGCGGTCACCGCCACATCCGAACAAAAGCAGAATGTGACCGCCGGGGGTGCGGAAGCGCCGTGCCTCCTTTAAGAGGGAAAGAAGAGCGTGCGGCGTATGCGCGTAATCAATGAGGATGGAAAACGGCGCGCCTTCATCAGTTATCCGCTCCATCCGCCCTTGAATACCCGAAACGTGTGCGAGCGCGGCTTGAACGACCGAGGGGCAGATGCCGAGCTTTAAGGCGCAAACGGCGGCAAGGAGTGAGTTATAAACCGTGAAGCTTCCGGGAATCGGCACGAAGATCGGCAATTCGGTTTCCCGATCGAGTAAAACATAACTGACACCGTCGGCATTTTCCATCTTGATTTCGTTTGCTGTTATCTCTGCGGTATGGACAGCCCCGCAAAGATAGCTTTTATACTTACACATGGGTGCAAGCACGCTTGCCGCCGCGTCGTCTGCGTTCAGAATGCCAATCTGGGAGGCGGAAAACAAACGTGATTTTGCTTCCAGGTAGGCATCCATGCTTTTATGAAAGTCCAGATGCTCGGGTGTCAGATTGGTAAAAAGCCCTGCAAGGAAAGAGATGGGGGCAACCTTTTCGAGCGCCAGCGCGTGGGAGGAGACCTCCATGATGATATATTCCGCGCCGTCATCTGCCATTTGCCTCAGAATGGGATAGAGCAGATCGGGATCGGGGGTCGTCATTGTGGAAAGGCGATTCTCATCCGCACCGTGCGGGGCGTGATAGACTCTACCCTGAAAACTGCATCCAAGCGTTCCGATATACGCCGTTTTATGTCCGCCTTCGGAGAATATCTCGGTCAGCATCTTTGCAGTCGAGGTCTTTCCGTTCGTACCCGTGACACCGATAATGCGCACGCGTCGCTCGGGCTTTCCCTCGTGACGGCTCCAAAGATATGCATAAGTGGCTCTCGGGTTTTTCACCTGGAAGATTGGTATAGAAAAATCTGTCACCGCAATGTCGACCTCTCCGACGATCGCGGCAGACGCACCGTTTTCGCATGCTTGGTCGAGCAGCGCGATGCATTCCTCCCTTGATTCCTTCAGACACACGAATAACGCATTCCTCCGAACGGCATAGGCGTCACACGTAATTTCATCTATTTCGACAGTATCGGGGTGCTTTCCCATGCTGTATTCGTCCTCGTAAAGTAAATGAGATAATTTCATGCTTTCTCCTAATCCGTATCGTCCGTATGTAAAACGGTAATTGTAATGACTGTTCCGCGTGGCACCGACGTATCGGGAATGTGCGACTGCGAGATCACCCTCGCTGCGCTTCCCGTCGTATAGTTGACAGCGCCGCGGATCTCAATATTAAGACCGCGGGCGACCAGCTTTTTATTCGCCTCAGCAGCACTTTCTCCGACTACGTTCGGAACGCTTACGATCTGTTCCTCTGTGTCGACCGTGTATAGGATCACGTTACCGGATGCCTTCTGAACGCTGCTTCCGCCCATCGGCATTTGCTTCAATACCGTTTTTCCGTTCCCAACAACCTCGACCTGCTCGGCAGAGAAACCGAGTGCGTAAAGCTTTTGTCTTGCGGTAGCGGCGGAAAGACCTGTATAATCGGAGACCGTGATGCTTTCGGTTCTTTTATCGGCTTCGGTATAGGAGGGCTCATAGCCGAGATAGGGAAGCGCGTTTGAAAAGAATGCGGAAAGATAGGGGGCGGCAACATAGCTTCCGTAATAGAGTGTCGAGGAGGGCTCGTCAACGATGATCAGAACTGCGATCTCAGGATCGTCTGCGGGCGCGAATCCGATACACGAGCCCACGTATAAATAAGGTCTGCCGTTCGCGTCCAGCTGCTCAAACTTCTGGCTGGTTCCGGTCTTTGCGGCGATCTTGTAGCCCGGTACGTAGGCGTTTTTCGCACCGCCGTCTCCCGATACACCCTCCTCAAGGATCGTTGCTAGGGTTTTGGAGGTCGCCTCTGATATTACGCGTTCTTTTTCCTCGGTGACGTATTCATAAACGGTATTGCCGTCACCGTCTAAAAGCCGCTCGATCAAGTGCGGCGTGACGGGTACACCGCCGTTTGCAACCGCTGCTACGGCTTGGATCTGCTGCAGGGGGTTGATCTTGAATCTTTGCCCGAACGCGGCAGTCGCAAGCTCCGTTGTACCAATGGCATCGGGGTCGTGAAAGAGTCCGAGTGCTTCGCTCGGAAGGTCGACACCCGTTTTTGTAAGATATCCAAAGTCGGAGAAGTAGGAGTAAAATTTCTGTGCACCAACGCGCGCCGCTACCTGCATAAGGACGGGGTTGCAGGATTGCTGTAGCCCGTAGGAAAAGGTGAAGCCGTGTCCGTGCCCCGTTTTTTTATGGCAGGAGATGCGATAGCCACCGATCTGTAAATAGCCCTTACAATCAAATCTGTCGTTTGGTGTGACCGCCTTTTCCTCAAGTGCCATCGCCGAGGTAATGATCTTGAAGGTGGAGCCCGGCTCGTAGATTTCGCTGATCGCCTTGTTGTTCCACATCGTGTAGAGCAATTGACTTTTTAAGCTTTTGTACGCGGCATCATCTTCGGAAAAACCTGCCCCCTCGAGCTTTTCCATGGATGCCGTATCCAAAGTATACGGATCATTTAGGTCGAAGGAGGGGGCGGTCGCCATTGCAAGGATCGCGCCTGTTTTGACGTTCATTACGATTCCTGTTGCACGGTTGCGTGCGCCCGATTCCAAAAGCGCGTTCTGTAGCTGAAGCTCAAGCTCACGCTGCAAATAGGCGTCGAGCGTAGTGACCATCGTCAGCCCGTCGGTCGGTGGGATGTAAGAGGAATATTCATCGGGCAGCTCACCGCCGTAGGCATCCACTGCGGTAACGTACTTACCGTCAACTCCCGTCAGTTTCTCGTCATATGTGTATTCAAGACCGAAAAGACCCTGATTGTCGCTCCCCGTGAACCCTATAACGTGTGACGCGAGCGTGCCGTTCGGGTAGTATCGGGCAACTCCGGCTTCTGCATGCACCATTGCGGCAAGATCGTTTTCCGCTATGAACGCAAGCACACGGTCCTTCGTTTCCTCGCTTGCTCCCCGCAGAAGGGTCATATCCAGCGTCGTTGACCTTTGCGTCTTTTCATAAATGTGCTCCGCATCGATACCGAGGATCTCTGAAAGTCCGTCTGAAATTATTCTGCCATAATTTATATTACTACTTCTTTGCAAATTTGTGATAACGGAGGGCGAGATCCAAATGCGCCAAACCGTTTTGTTCGTGGCAAGAAGGTTGCCGTTACGGTCATAGATCTCACCGCGCTTTGCGCTGAGTGCGGAGCCGACTGTGATCTGATCGAGGACCTTTTTCTGATATTTTTCATATCCGAACAGTTGCATATGAAAGAGTGTTGCTAAAAGATAAAGTGCGGCAATCGTAAAGATGAGCAAGAGGGCAGTGGATCTGCGCTTGACAGATCCGTTTTGATCAAGCACGCCCCTTTTGAATTTCCGTTTGATAAAGACCACCTCGGCAAAAAAGAATAGCGATGGTAAAAACCATCGCTATAAGAATATTTGTTTGTTGTCGTATTTATGACACCGAGGTGTCCGAGCTCTCCGAAAGCGTTTCGACGGTCGCGACCTCTGCATCGGTGTTTTCCTCAGCAATCGTTTCGATACCGGGAGCAAAGGGGGTAATGTCCGTATCGGCGGTGCCGAAGGTATAACCGAGGTAGGAGAGTGAAAGAAGAAGGAGCGCACCCATGATCACCATCAGAATCACGCCGAGGGGGGCCGTGCGCTTGCCCGACAGGGTAGAGCCGTGATGCGCGTTGGTCGGCACATAGGGCACGCGGCAGACCTGACTCTTTGCCTTAATCTGCGTGACGGAATCGTCGCCGTAGCCCTGGCGGATCGCCTTTTCAAGCATTACCTCGCCAATGGTGCGGTTATCCTCGCAGGCAAAACTGTCCTTCAGCTTCTCGAAAAGCGGGTTTTGCGTACATGTGCTGTGATTCATCATGGAAACGTTCATTTTGGAACTCCTTGTTTTTCAGATTTTTTCTGAGATCCGCAGCTTCGCGCTTCTTGCGCGGGGATTTACTTCAAGCTCCTCTGCGGACGGAAGAATTGGTTTTTTTGTCAGAATTTCGATCGTCGGCTTTTTGTTGCAGACACAAACCGGGAAGTCGCGGGGGCATTCACAGCCGGCGGCAAGATTTGCATAGGCCTGCTTCACGATCCGATCCTCAAGCGAATGGAAGGAAATGATAACGATGCGCCCTGTCGGCGCCATATGTCGGGCGGCGGCGTTGATCGTCGGCGTGATAGCGTCAAGCTCTCCGTTTACCTCGATCCGGATAGCCTGAAAGGTGCGCTTTGCGGGATGCGGACCGTCGGCTCTCGCCGATTTCGGGATGACACCGCAGATTAGATCCGAAAGCTCGGTCGTCGTGGTAATCGGAGCGTCGGCACGGCGGCGAAGAATAGCCGCTGCGATCTTGCCGGCAAACCGTTCCTCTCCGTAATCGTAGATGATACGGCGAAGATCCGACTCACTGTAATGATTGACGACCTCGTAGGCATCCAGCACGGCATCCTGCGACATTCTCATATCAAGACGGGCATCGTGCATGTAGGAGAAGCCACGCTCGGGTGCATCGAATTGGAAGGAGGAGCAACCAAGATCCATCAGAACACCGCCAAGCGGCGGAAGTTTCGTCTGTGTAAGGACCGAGTCAAGCTCCGAGTAATTTTCATTGATGAAAACGATACGGTCGAGAAAAGGGGAAAGCCGCTCTTTTGCGGCGGCGATTGCATCCTTGTCTCTGTCAAAGCAGAGAAGCCTGTCCTCTCTGCCAAGGCGCTTGGCGATCTCATAAGAGTGTCCGCCACCGCCCGTCGTACAGTCAACGTAGGTATATCCTTTGCGGATGTTGAGTCCGTCGATGCATTCGTTCAAGAGCACCGACGTGTGAGAGAATACTGTCTTTTCTCCCATGGCTTAAAGTCCGAACTGTACCAGAAGGTCTTGAATCTTTTGCATTTCCTCCTGATCGTTTTGCGTCCAGTTTTCCTTTGCCCAAATCTGTGCGTAATCCCCCATACCCGTGATCATAACATCCTTCGTGATCTCCGCATGCGCTAAAAGATCGGTATTCAGGACGATTCGACCCTGCGCATCCGGCGATACCTTGATGGTCTTGGGGAAGATAAATTTTTTGATGGGGTATGAAACCGAGTCGGGAAGCGCATTTAAGCGATCCTTGAACTTCGTCCATTCCCCCTCCGAATAAATGTTAAGACACTTTTCCATTTTTCGGGAAACATAGAAGGATTCGCCAAGCTGTGCACGGAAGCCTGCCGGAATGAAGAGCCTGTTTTTTGCGTCGATCGTGTGTGAAAACTCGCCGAACAGATCCATAGCGGTGACCTCCTTTTGCATTTTCTTGTCAAATTCTCTTCTAAAACGGGACAATTGTGGGAATTATATTCACCTTTCCCCACTTCGCCCCACTTGCCACCATTATATACCATTTGGGGGGCTTTTTCAATACTTTTTTCGAAAAAAATAAAGTTTGTAAAAAATGCACAAAAATCAATCCTTGATTTTGATGCTTTTGACGGCGTTTTTTGATATAATATATAAATATTATAGAAAAAATGTAAAATATTAATTTCCCTATTTCTTTTTTCAACTTCTTGTGTTATAATAAAACGAAAACAATGCGGAAAAACGGTGGGGAGACCCCCACTGCAGTCACGACCCCATTTGGTGGGGCGTTTTCCCATACACGGCATAAAGAGTTTGGAGGCACGCGGTATGTTCGGTTTCTTCGGTAAAGGGAAAAAGGTCTCCTCCCCACAAAAGCAGATTGCAAGGCTACACGGCATGGCGATCAAATACGTGACCGAGCGAAGGGGTGAGATTGAGGAAGTCGTCGGAAAGGGCGGCTCGCTCAGCATCAGAGACGGAGAGCTTTTGGTCTTTTCCTCGGGCGATATCGTGATGCGCGCCAACACGTCGGAGCTGCAGGTCAGTGAGCTGCTCAGTGGTGACGGCGTGATCCTGACTGCTCCTGATCTCGCGCACGGCGGACAGATGCGCTCCGTCATTGCGCACTACGTCTACTATCGGAAATGAGGTATTTATGCGATTTAGAACGAAGATCAATTCCTTGCTTCGTCTTCTTACGCTGACACGCCGACCGAGAACCGCCGCAGTGATCCTTGCGGGCGGAGTCGGATCGCGCATGCAAAGCAAGGATCATACCACAAAACAGCTGTTAACGCTCGGCGGTGTTCCCGTCGTGATCCGCTCGCTGACGGCATTTGATCAAAGTCCCTATATCGATGAGCTTGTCCTTGTCATTCGCAAAGAGGAAAAAGAAACGGTCAAGGCTCTACTCGGGGTGTATAAGATCAAAAAGCCGTTGCGCTTGGTCGCCGGCGGAGAAACACGCCAGCTTTCCGCGATCTCGGGCTTCCTCGCGATATCGCAAAAAGCAAAATTCGTAGCGATTCACGATGCGGCGCGCTGCCTTGTGACGGAGGATATGATCGCGAAGGTCGTTTCGGCGGCATACGCCGACGGCGCGGCAAGCGCTGCCGCACCCGTTCACGACACGGTAAAGCAGGTGGACAAGGATCGGATGGTTACGAAAACGCTTGACAGAGCAACGCTATGGCGCGCAGGCACACCGCAGGTCTTCCGTGCCGACCTTTACAGGGCGGCCGCCTTTACCGCACAAAAGGAAGGCTTTGAGGCAACCGACGACAATATGCTTGCAGAACGCATCGGCTACGCCGTTCGTATGGTCGATTGCGGAGAAGAAAACATCAAGCTGACGACAAGAACCGATCTCTATATTGCTGAGGCGATCTTGAGATCGCGGGAGGAAAAATGACAGAATACAGAATCGGTCACGGCTATGACGTGCACCGCTTGGTAAAGGAACGCGAGTTGATCCTTGGCGGCGTTCATATCCCACATACGCTTGGGCTGTTGGGCCATTCGGATGCTGACGTTTTGCTTCACGCTGTGATGGATGCCATTCTCGGCGCGCTCGGCGAAGGGGATATCGGACGTCATTTTCCGGACAACTCAGAGGAATTCGCGGGGATCTCCAGTATGGCTCTGCTTTCGCGTGTGTATGACGTTTTGACGGCACGTGGCGGCAAAATCGGTAACGTCGACTGTACCGTCGTCGCGCAGAAGCCAAAGCTCTTGCCCTATATCGGACAAATGCGGGAAAACATCGCGCAGGCTCTCCACACAGATCCGACGCGCGTAAATGTTAAGGCAACGACAGAGGAGCATCTGGGCTTTACGGGTAGTGAAGAGGGAATCGCGGCACACGCCGTGGCTCTTTGCCTGCTTGAGGCATAAAAACCAAAAGCACGGCACATCGTACCGTGCTTACAGCACCGCCGCCACCGCCTGATCTCTTTACGTCCACTTTTTTCATGTCACGGGCTTGGCGGTACGGATGGTTTCGGGACTCCCTATTTCATCATATGAAAAAAACAACTTATGGTAACGGCAAGGAAAAAACTGCGTTTTTGCGCAAACTGCTTGCTTGAAAGGAACACTATGATTAAAATTTCTCCTTCGGTACTCGCGTGTGATTTCGCAAAGCTTGGTGAAGAGGTTGAAAGCATTGCGAAGGCGGGCGCGGATATGGTTCATCTCGACGTAATGGATGGCTCCTTCGTTACGAACATCAGCTTCGGGCTCCCCGTGATCCAATGTCTGCGTAAGCATAGCGATATGTTTTTTGACGTGCATCTGATGATCGATGAGCCGATCCGATACGTAGCACGCTTTGCCGATGCGGGGGCAGACTTGATCACCGTGCACGCAGAGGCACGCTCGAACGTTACGGAAACCCTTCTGGAAATTCAAAAAACGGGGAAGAAGGTCGGACTTTCGGTCAAGCCGAATACCCCGATCGAAAGCATTTATCCCTATCTTTCTCTTTGCGATATGATCCTCGTGATGACGGTTGAGCCCGGCTACGGCGGGCAGGCACTGATCCCCGAAACTCTCGATAAGGTTGCACTTCTGAAGGAAGAGCTTTGCCGACGCGGTCTTTCGATCGATATTCAGGTGGACGGCGGGATCAACGCCAAAAATGCGGAGGACGCAAAGCGCGCGGGCGCAAACGTACTGGTTGCGGGATCCTCTGTCTTCGGTGCGAGCGACCGCGGCGCCGCGATTGCATCTCTTAAAAAAGAGATCTGACCTTTTGAATATGAAGCGCGAAAGCGTACGTATTATATTAACAATTTAAGGAGTTTTTTATGGAACAGAAACCGGCTTACAAACGGATCTTGCTCAAGCTGTCGGGAGAGGCGCTTGCCGCAGGCGGCGACGGGCTGATCAACACGGAATTCGTGCTTGAAATTGCAGAGGTGCTGAAAAAATGCCTTTCCGTCGGGGTAGAGATTGGCGTCATCGTCGGCGCAGGTAACATCTGGCGTGGCAGACAGGGAAAGAAAATGGATGCCGTACGTGCCGACCATATGGGCATGCTGGCAACCACGATCAACGCGCTTGCACTGCAGGACACCTTTATTCAGGCAGGCATCGACGCCCGCGTTATGACCGCTGTGGATATGAATAAATTCGCAGAGCCCTTCGTTCGCGACCGCGCGATCGAGCATCTTGAAAATCGGCGTGTCGTCATCTTCGGCTGCGGACTTGGTACCCCCTTTATGTCGACGGATACTGCCGCCGCTGTGCGTGCTGCTGAGATCGGCGCCGATGTTGTGCTAATGGCAAAGAATATCGACGGTATCTACACCGCCGACCCGCGCAAGGATCCTACCGCAAAGAAGCTCGATACGGTCTCCTACCGTGAGATTCTTTCGAAGGGGCTTGCCGCACTTGATTTTACGGCAACCGCCTTCTGCATGGAAAAGCAGATCCCTGTGCTTGCATTCGGACTCGATTGCGCAGAAAACATTTACAAAGCCGTTATGGGTGAAAAACTCGGTACCTTGATTACCGAATGAAATAAGGAGAAAATACAGTATGAAACTCGACACCAAAGAATTTGAAATCAAAATGGGCAAGAGCATTGATGCTTACCGCTCTCAGCTGATGACGATGCGTGCAGGCCGCGCAACGCCCGATGTTCTTTCCAAGATCATGGTAGACTACTACGGTTGCCCCACCGCCGTCAACCAGATGGCAGAGGTCAAGGTGACCGATGCCCGCACGCTGACGATCACCCCATGGGATTCCACTACGCTGAAATCGATCGAGAAGGCGATTCAGATCTCGGATCTCGGAATCAATCCGCAAAACGACGGCCGTATCATCCGTCTGGTATTCCCGCAGCTGACCGAGGAGCGCCGTAAGGAGATGACCAAGCAGATCTCCAAAATGGGTGAGGATGCGAAGGTTGCGATCCGTAACATCCGCCGCGATGCCAACGACAAGATCAAGGACATGAAGAAAAACTCCGAAATGACCGAGGATGAGGCGAAGGCAAGCGATAAGTCGATCCAGGACCTGACCGATAAGTACGTCAAGGAGATCGACGCTGTGACCGCAATGAAAAACAAGGAAATTATGGAAATCTAAGATGTTCGGATCAAAAAAGCAAAAAGAGATCGCCGTAGATGACCGCCTCTCACATATCGCTTTTATTATGGACGGAAACGGTCGCTATGCGAAGCGGTGCGGAATGCCCCGTGAATACGGGCATAAGGTTGGCGCTAAGAATTTTCGAACGGTTGCGGAATACTGCTTTTCCATCGGGATCCGTTACGTAACGGTCTACGCCTTTTCGACAGAGAACTGGTCGCGCCCCGAGCACGAGGTGCAGGCGATCATGTCTCTGCTTGAGGAATATCTGGATACCGCCGCAAAGGAAAGCGAGCAGAACAACATCCGATATATATTCCTCGGCGACAGATCGCGTCTGGGCGATAGCTTGCGCGGGCGCATCGTTGCGCTTGAAAAGCTGACCGCGGAGAAAAAGCATGTCCTTAGCATTGCGCTCAACTACGGTGCGCGTGACGAGCTCGTGCACGCGGTCAACGCCCTCATTACGGAGGGGAAGCGCGAGGTGACCGAGGCAGATGTTTCCGCGCATCTTTATACGGCGGGATTGCCCGACCCCGATCTCGTTGTTCGTACAGGTGGCGACTTCCGTGTTTCCAACTTTTTGCTTTGGCAATCCGCGTATGCCGAATACTATTTTACAAAAACCTTGTGGCCCGAGCTGACGAAGCGAGAGATCAACGATGCCGTTGCTGACTTCTATGGCAGACAGCGTCGATTCGGCGGCCTGGGCGTAACGGGAGGGAAAAAATGAAAACGCGTATTTTGACAGCGCTCGTACTCCTTTGTATATTCGTTCCGGTTTTGATATTCTCGGAGCAGATTATTCCCGTTGCCGTGGCGATCGTTTGCGTTGGCGCAATGTTTGAGCTTTTGCGCGCTTGCGGCTTTCACCGATCGGTTTCGGTCTCTATCCCCTTTTATCTACTTGCCGTTTTGATGCCGCTGTCCACCTATTTATTGCGTGGGGACTTTGCGGCAGATGTCAGAAAGCCCGACAGAGCGCTTCTGTTTCTTGCGTATGCCGTTGCGATCCTTCTTACGCTTTTGTATCTGTTCGCCGTTGCGGTCTTTTACCGCAACCGTAAGGCGTACAGTGATTTCGCAAGCGTATTTATGTTCGGCGCATACGTTTTACTCGGTCTGACCTCGCTTTGTATTTTGCGCTACTTCAATAACGGGGCGTACTATTATCTTTTGATCTTTATCGGTGCGTGGACTACCGATACGTTCGCTTACTTTACGGGCTTTTTCCTCGGAAAGCACAAGCTGATTCCCGAGATCAGCCCCAAAAAGACGGTAGAAGGATCGATCGGCGGTATCCTTGGATGCGCGCTTTCCTTCGTTGTCTGGGGGCTTATCGTTGGGGCAGTCACCGATCTTCACGTGCATTATGGCTTCCTCATCGTGACGGGAATCATCGTTTCGGTCGTTTCTCAAATCGGTGACTTGATTGCATCGCTCCTAAAACGAGAACGCGGGATCAAGGATTTTAGCCATATTTTCCCGGGTCACGGCGGCATTCTTGATCGGTTTGACTCGATCCTCGCCGTCTCACCGGTCCTTATGCTTCTCGTGGTTGCGGCAGTCATTCTGAAGATGCCGATTTTGAGTTGATCATGAAAGACAGTCAAAATAAGTCGATCGCCGTGCTGGGCTCAACGGGCTCCGTTGGACTGCAGGCACTCGACGTAGCAAAGCAAATGAATTTGCGGGTGGACTATATAGCCGCCCGCTCCGATATCAAAGCTCTTGAAGCACAGGCGCGGACTTTTTTGCCGCGCTTTTGCGCAGTTGCTGATGAAAATGCGGCAAAGGAGCTGGAAATACGGCTGAAGGATACGTCGGTACGCGTATTGTCTGGCACCGACGAGTTGCTTGAGGGGATCGCAATGACCGATGCCGAGACGGTGGTGAACTCCGTGCTCGGCATGGACGGCTTGCGTCCGACGATCGCTGCTTTGAAGGCGGGACGCCGTCTTGCGCTCGCTAACAAGGAATCAATGGTCATCGCGGGCGCGATCGTGAATCGCCTCGTTAAGGAGAATCTGACCGAGATCCTCCCCGTTGACAGCGAACACTGCGCGATTTTTCAGTGTTTGCGCGCAGGACATCCCGCGGAGGTCAAGCGCATCCTTCTGACGGCATCGGGCGGCCCCTTTTTCGGCTATACGAGGGAGGAGCTGGCACGCGTAACGCGCCGCGAAACGCTCGCTCATCCTACATGGAAAATGGGTGCAAAGATCACGGTGGATTCAGCCACACTGATGAATAAGGGATTTGAGGTAATGGAGGCGGTTCACCTGTTTTCGGTCAAGCCGGAGCAGGTTGAGGTCGTTGTGCACCGTGAGAGTATAATTCATTCTGCGGTGGAATATATTGATAACGCTGTCATTGCGCAGATGGGCTCGCCCGATATGCGTATGTGCGTGCAGTATGCTATCACATATCCCGACCGCGCGCCCGCGGTGATCGAGCCGCTTGATCTCTTCAAGCAGGGAAAGCTGACCTTTGCCAAGCCCGATCTTGAAACCTTTCCGCTTTTGAAAACGGCGTACCGTTGCCTCTCGCTTGGCGGCGCAGTACCTACCGTATTAAATGCGGCAAACGAGGTTGCCGTTGCGGCATTTCTTTCGGATTCGCTTTCCTTTTGCGGAATTGCAGAGGTCGTTTGCGAGACGGTCGAGCGCCTGTCGGATGCCGCAGCGGAAACAACGCTTGACGGAATCTTCGCTTACGATCGGCAGGCGCGCATCGTCGCACGGGAAATTATGAACGGAGTAAACTGATGTATATTTTGATCGCAATACTCGTCTTTGGCTTTTTGATCTTCATTCATGAGCTTGGGCATTTTCTGACCGCGCGTATGTTTGGCGTAAAGGTCAATGAGTTTTCTCTTGGAATGGGGCCGAAGCTCATTACGTATACCTCGAAGAAAAGCGGTACGACCTATGCGCTTTCAATGTTCCCAATCGGTGGATACGTCAGTATGGAGGGGGAGGACGGAGAATCCGATCATCCCGATTCCTTCCGTAGCAAGGCGGCGTGGAAGCGCTTTATCATCGTATCGGCGGGAGCAGTTATGAACCTGCTTTGCGGCATTCTGGCGATGCTGCTTCTGGTGCTTAATACCAATCTCGGCTCTACGGTCATTTATGATTTCGTGCCGACCGAGCAAAGCGGATATACCGTTTCCTCCGAGGATAGCGGTCTTATGGCGGGGGATGAGATCCTAAAGATCGGCGATACGCGCGTTCATATCCTGACCGAGCTGAATTACGAAATCATGCGAAACGGTGTTGAGCCGATTGAGGTCGTCGTCCTGCGTGACGGAGTGGAGCGTACTCTGACCGTTACCTTCCCGACGGAGGAAAATGAGGGTGAGGTGTTCGGCGCGACCGATTTTCGTGTTTACGGAGAAGAAAAGACCTTTACCTCGGTCATCAAGCACGCCTTTTTCTATTCGATCTCAACGCTCAAGATGATATGGGAGTCCTTTTTCGATCTTTTGACGGGGCGCTACGGCATTTCTTCGATCTCGGGACCGGTTGGGGCCGCCGCTGTCGTCAGTGAGGCGGCGAAGGTCAGCGTGCTCCATCTTTTGTACCTCTTTGGTATCATCAGTATGAATCTTGGTCTCTTTAATCTTTTCCCCATTCCCGCACTTGACGGCGGACGGCTGGTCTTTCTTTTGATCGAGCTGATCTTCCGAAAGCCTGTCCCCGAAAAATATGAGGGATGGGTGCATTTTGCAGGCATCTTGGTGCTTTTCGGATTTATGATATTGATCACGATCAAGGATATCGTTTCATTGATTATGTGAGGACGTATGGAATACAATAAAATTCGTAGAAAAACAAGAAGCGTAAGGGTTGGCTCGGTAATGATCGGCGGTGATGCTCCGATTGCAGTGCAGTCGATGACCAATACGGATACGCACGATAAAGAGGCGACGCTGCAGCAGGTGCGTGCGCTTGAGGCGGCGGGATGCGACATCGTGCGTCTCGCAGTGCCCGACGTGGCGGCCGCAGACACCTTTTCCTTCCTAAAGCAGAGCGGCATCGCTGTGCCGCTCGTTGCGGATATACATTTTGATCACCGCATAGCTTTGGCGGCGATCGCCGCGGGCGCGGATAAGATCCGCATCAATCCCGGCAATATCGGTAGCCGCGAGAAGGTCGAGGCAGTTGTTGATGCCTGCCGTGCAAAAAATATTCCGATCCGCATCGGTGTCAACAGCGGCTCGGTCGAGAAGACTATTCTGGAAAAATACGGGGCACCGACGGCAGAGGCATTGGCGGAAAGTGCGCTGTATCACGTCTCGATTCTTGAGGCGTGCGGGTTTTATGATACCGTAATTTCGGTAAAGGCATCCGACGTCCGTAAAATGATAGACGTCAACCGCATTCTCGCCGAAAAGACCGATTATCCTCTGCACCTCGGCGTAACGGAGGCGGGTAGCACCCAAATGGGAACCGTCAAAAGCGCGATCGGTATCGGCACGCTTTTGTCCGCAGGGATCGGCGATACGGTCCGTGTCTCTCTGACCGCAGACCCTACCGCAGAGATCTCTGCCGCCAATTCGATTCTGGATGCGCTCGGCTTCGCAAAGTCGCGTCGGATGAATATCGTTTCCTGCCCGACCTGCGGACGCACGCGCATCGATCTGATCCCGCTTCTTTCGCAGTTTGAGGAAAAGCTGGACCGTTTATCCCTGCGTGCAAAGCCGCTGACAGTCGCCTTTATGGGGTGCGTCGTCAACGGTCCTGGGGAAGCAAGGGAGGCTGACGTTGGAATTGCCGGCGGAATTGGCGAGGCGGTTCTTTTTAAGCACGGAACGATTGTTGACAGAATTCCGTCCGAGCAGATCGTTGACCGTTTGATTGAAGAAATACAAAGGATGTAAATATGAGCGATACTACGTCAAGCAAGGGCTTTTTTGAAATTTTCAGCCGTTACCGAACGGAGGGTGAAAAAGCCAGACTCTTAAATGACGCAAAGAACATAAAGGTGCGTGTTTGCAAGCAGCCGCTTCGCGTTGAGGTGGATGCGGATTTTGACGCGCACCAGAATCCAGACCTTTTATACCAGATCGAGAGTGAGCTTTGTACCTTGTACAAGGCACTCTCTTTTCGTATTTTTCCGCATTATGATCCCACACTGTTCGCTCTTGACAAAATGAAGGAGATCGCAGACGAATCGGTCTATATCGGTGCGATCACCAAGGGCTTCTTCTACGATCCCGAGTATGAGGATGACGGCGAAACGATTACGGTACGTCTGCCGTTTCTCGATGCAGGGATCGATCTGCTTCACCGCTCGAAAACGGGGGAGATCATTGCCAATATCCTGAAAAGCAGATACGGCGTGATCCGAAAGATCGAAATCTGCTCAAGCAATGATGCGAAGGAGCGTACGGAAGAAAATCTGCGTAGCTTTGAAAAGATTCTCGTTGAGCGCGAGGAAGAAGCGCGTCGCCGTATGCAGGCGGAGAGAAAGGAGCAGGAAAAACAGCGTTTAGAGGAGGAGGCGGCACGGCCGAAGCTTGCGCCCAGCCTCACGCCCGAAAGAATCTCCGTTGAGCAACAGAATGAAACGACCTATCATATCGGAACCGCTATTTTTACGACCGAGGGGGCGGAGCTGATCTGCGGCGGCACCGCGGATCCCGAAAAGGCAGCGCCCGTTTACATCAAGGCGCCGACTCCGATCGGCAGTATTACAGAGCCGAAGGGAAACGTCGTATTATTTGGTGAAATATTTGAAATCGCAGAAAAGGAAAGCCGTAACGGCGAACGTCTGACCGTAACGGTCGGCTTCGGAGACACGACCTCCTCAATCTATCTTAAGAAATCGCAAGCAACCGAGGAGCCTGCCTGGCACAAAAGTCTGAAGGCGGGAAAATGCATCGCCGTAGAGGGGAGCGTTTACCGCGACAAGTTCGATGACGAGCTTGTTTGCTCGCCTAGAAAAATCTATATTATCAAAAAAACAAGGAGAAAAGACAAGGCAGTAGAAAAACGCGTTGAGCTACATCTTCATACGAATATGTCGGCGATGGACGCGGTGATCACCCCCGCCGACGTCATTGATACAGCGATTGCCTGGGGACATCCCGCGATTGCTGTGACCGATCACGGAAACGTACAGGCATTCCCCGAAATTATGCTTGCCTACGAAAAAGCCGAAAAGAAGATGAAGGAGCAGGACAAGACGCTTGATCTGAAAATTCTCTACGGCATCGAGGCATATTACGTCAACGACACAAATCGCGCGATTTACGGACCGCTTCGCCCCTCCTTTGACGATGAGATGGTCGTTTTTGATATTGAAACGACGGGCCTTTCCAACATCACCTGCAAGATCACAGAGATCGGTGCGGTTAAGATCAAGGGGGGAAGGGTCATTGACACCTTTGACACCTTCGTAAATCCCGAGGTGCATATACCTGAAAATATCACAGCCCTTACCTCGATCACGGACGAGATGGTAGCCGATGCACCGAAGATCAAGGAAGCGCTCGAGGCATTCTTTGATTTCATCAGCGACGATCTTCTGATCGCCCACAACGCCTCGTTTGATACGGGCTTTATCCGTGTAGCGGCGCAAGAGTGCGAGCTTCCTTTTAACAACACCTTCCTCGATACCGTTTCACTCTCGCGTTACGTCAATCCCGAGTTGAAAAAGCATAAGCTTGATATCATTGCGGAGCATTATCAGCTGGGCGATTTCCATCATCACCGCGCATCGGATGATGCCGCAATGCTTGCAGAAATCTTTTTCTGTATGGTCGAGCGTCTGCGTAAGGAGGGAATCACCGATTTCAATGAAATGATCGATGCGATGAGTGAGTCGGCAGACCCCCTGAAGCTGAAACCGCGCCATATGATTATTCTTGCTAAGAATTCGGTGGGGCTCAAGAATCTTTACCGACTGATTTCTGAGAGTTATCTCACCTATTACAAGAGATTTCCGCGCATGCCGCGCAGCTTGATCGAGCAAAACAGAGAAGGCTTGATCATCGGCTCTGCCTGCGAGGCGGGCGAGCTATATCAGGCGATCCTTGACGGTGCCTCGGACGCTGAGCTTGAGGAGATCGCGGGATTTTACGATTACCTCGAGATTCAGCCGCTCTGCAACAACCGCTTTCTGATTGCAGAGGGAAAGATTGCGGATGATATCGGTATTCAGAATATCAATCGCCGAATCATCGCGCTCGGCAAAAAGCTCGGGATCCCGACGGTTGCGACCTGCGACGCGCATTTTCTGAACCGTGAAGATGAGATCTACCGAAAGATCCTGTTGGCGGGCATGAAATACGGCGATGCGGACCGAGATACGGGAATTTATCTGCGTACTACGGACGAGATGCTGGAGGAATTCAGCTATCTTGGTGAGGAGCTTGCGCGTGAGGTCGTCATTGAAAATCCGCGCAAGATCGCCGACTCGATCGAAAAGATCCGCCCGATCCCCGAGGGGAAATACGATCCGAAGATGGAGGGGGCGGAGGAAGAGTTAACGAAATCCTGCTGGGATCGCGCACACGATTGGTACGGTGAAAAGCTCCCCGAGCTTGTAGAAAACCGACTCAACAAGGAGCTGAGCTCCATCATCAAAAACGGCTTTGCCGTTTTGTATATGATTGCGGTGAAGCTTGTTTCGTATAGCGAAAGCCTCGGGTATCTCGTCGGCTCGCGCGGCTCTGTCGGTTCGTCCTTCGTTGCTACGATGTCGGGGATCTCAGAGGTCAACCCCCTGCCACCGCACTATCGTTGCAAAAAGTGCCGATATTCGGAATTTATTACCGACGGCTCGTATGGCTCGGGATTCGATCTGCCCGACAAAAACTGCCCCGCTTGCGGAGAGCTGCTCTATGCTGACGGACACGATATCCCCTTTGAGACCTTCCTTGGCTTCTATGGTGAAAAATCGCCCGATATCGACCTGAACTTCTCAGGCGACGTACAGGGGCGTGTCCATAAATATACCGAGGAGCTTTTCGGCGCAGGACACGTCTTCCGTGCGGGGACCATCGGTACGCTGGCATCCAAGACCGCGTTTGGTTACGTCATGAAATATCTGGACGAGCACCATTTGCGCTTGCCGAAGGCGGAGGTATCCAACCTCGTTTCGCATTGCGTCGGCATCAAGCGCACGACGGGTCAGCATCCGGGCGGCATTATCGTTGTGCCGAAGGAATATGACATCTACGATTTCTCCCCGGTCCAGCATCCCGCCGATGACCCGAATTCTGATATTATCACGACGCACTTCCAGTTCTCGTATCTGCACGATACGATCCTGAAGCTTGATGAGCTTGGACACGATATGCCGACCAAGTACAAGATGCTGGAGCGCTATACCAATACGAGTGTTATGGACGTCAAGATGAACGATAAGGCGATCTACGACCTTTTCCAGTCGACAGCGCCGCTTGGTGTCACGCCGAAGGAGATCGGCTGTGAGGTCGGTACGTACGGACTGCCGGAGCTCGGTACACGCTTCATTCAACAGGTGCTGATGGATGCAAAGCCGAAGAATTTTGCGGACCTTCTGCAGATCTCGGGTTTGACCCACGGCACGAACGTATGGCTCGGAAACGCGCAGGATCTGATAAAGGCGGGCATTTGCGATATATCCGAGGTCGTCGGAACGCGTGACGGCATTATGCTTTACCTTCAGCGTCACGGTCTTGATAACGGTATGGCGTTTAAGATTATGGAGGATGTCCGTAAGGGTAAGGGATTAAAGCCCGAATACGAGCAAGCAATGCTTGAGCACGACGTCCCCGAATGGTATATCGCATCCTGCAAAAAAATCAAATATATGTTTCCGAAGGCACACGCGGCAGCATATGTTATGTCGGCTATTCGCCTTGCGTGGTATAAGCTCCACTATCCGATGGAATTCTATGCTGCATTCCTCTCGGTTGCACCCGGCGGCTTTGATGCCGAGGTTGTAATCAAGGGAAGGAAGGGAATTACGGAGCGCATTGAGGAACTAGAAAAGAAGGGAAACGAAGCAACGCAGAAGGAAGCTGAAGAAATTACGACGCTTCTTTTGGTGCGCGAGGCTGTCTGCCGCGGCGTACAGTTCTTGCCCGTCGATCTTTTGAAGTCTGATGCAAACGCGTTTTTGCCTGAGGACGGAAAGATTCGCATGCCGTTTTCATCGCTTGGCGGGCTCGGCGAAACTGCCGCGGCAAATATCATCGCGGCACGGAACGAGGGAGAGATCTTTTCGGTTGAGGAGCTGCGCCAGCGCGCAGGGCTGACCAAAGCGGTCATTGAAATACTGCGCCGCAATAAGGTTCTTGACTCGCTTTCCGAAACCAATCAGTTTACCTTGTTCTGATTTCCAATAAAAAAGGAACCGTCTTGCAAAGCATCAAGACAGTTCCTTCAACCTTGTTTCATTTGACAAACAACAATAAAAGCAGTAAAAGAGGCAGATCCTCTTCCATGCGGCAGTCATCGCCGTCGTTTAACAAAAGGAATGCCAAAAGCAAAAGCAAAAGATCCGAGTTCAATATTTGGGAGAACCAAGAGGAGCGAAAAAACGGCAGCTTCAGGGGCGGAGAATCCTGCCCGCAGGGCGGCGATATCTCGCATTCCTTCTGTTCCTCGCACAGCGGCAGATCCTCGCTTTTGCGGAGCGCTGTTCCGTCATAATGCTTTGGAACGCGCAGGGGCTCAAGACCGCTGCCCCCGTCTTGCATACGGCTGTACATAGTCACCTCATCTGTAATGCTTCATAAGATCAAGAAGGTCGTACATGTGTAAGATCCTGTCAATATTTTCACATCGGTGTGTGGATAAAAACGGCTTTAATGCGCACAAAAGCTCCCTTCGGTTGCTTTTTCGCGGGGCGTTGACCGACGGCATCGGTAACACCGCAGGCAGCGCTTCCTCGTCGTTTGGTGGCTCGCTTTCTGTATTCTTGGGCGTGCCCGCCCCAAGCATTGAGAAGATCCCCGATAGCATTTCAGGGTTTGCGCTCAGCTTTTGCAGCGCCTTCGACAGATCAAGCCCGCCATCCGACGGCATCGATCCCTCGCTCATTTTTTGTCTCCGTTTTTGTAACGGTCAATGATCCGCATTGCCTCGGCCAGATTGACATTCGTTCCGTCACCGAGTGCCGCGCGCAGCTTTTTCATTTGCTCGGGGGATGGCGTTGAGCGGGGAAGTCTGACTCCGCCTGAGACGGCAATTCCCTTGATTGTTCTCCACAGCTCCTCGTCACTCTGTGCGAGCAGTGCGGCGAGTATTTCGGGCTGAAATTGCATACACACCTCCAAATGTTTGATACAGTTGCAGTATATGCAAAATGCACTCTTTTGTTCTTTTTGAAGAAAGGATAAAGCCTTTTGGCTTAAAAAAATGAAAGCTTTGATTTTTTCGGATTCCCACGGCAACGCAGAACCAATGCGTGCCGCGATCGCTCTGCATCCCGATGCCGAGATTGTCCTTTTCCTCGGCGACGGCTTGCGTGACGCACAGACCGTTGCATCGGAGCACCCGAATCTTCCGTTTGTGTCTGTGGCGGGTAATACGGATCTTTTTTCGCTCTTTTCCGCGGGTGTGCTTGAGGAAACGACGCTGGATCTCGACGGTGTGCGGGTCTTGCTTTTGCACGGGCACCGACGCGGTGTGAAATCGGGCGAGGATGCTCTTTATTACCTGGCGGAGGAAAAACACGCCGACGTCGTTTTGTACGGACATACGCATATTCCCGTCTGCCGGTACGTGTCGGATACCGAACGTCCCTTTTATATCTTTAATCCCGGTAGCATCGGACGGCCGCACGGCGGTGATTACAGCTACGGGATCCTTCAGATCAGAAACAACGGAATTTTGCTCTCACATGGGAGGATCGACAGATGAACCGCATTTTTTGCTCAACGGGCACCTTTATCGGACGACCCAACGGCCGTGATTATCGGTTGATCCCCGAATATGCAAAGCGCTTTGACGTCGATGCGTTTGAGCTGATGCTTTATTCCGATTGGTACGGGGAGCTTCCCACGATCGTCGATTTCTTAAAGGATACCGGCATCTCCTTTCCCGTTCTGCACGCGGAAAAGAGCATTGGGCACTTGATCACCGTTGGCGAGGAAAAGACGGCAATGGAAAATTTCCGCGCCAACTGTAACGCCGCAAAAAAGCTCGGTAGCGAAAAAATGGTGCTTCACCTTTGGAATGGACCGACTCTTGATGAGAATATTGAACGTAATCTGCGCGCGGCAAAGGAGTTTTACAGAATTGCGGCAGGGCACGGCATCGAGCTGACGGTTGAAAACGTCGTGGTCAAGCTGGGAAGCTCGCTTGCCTATCTTACCCGCCTGTATGAGCTTTGTCCCGAGGCACACTTTACCTTTGACACAAAAATGGCAGCCTTCAATGCGGAAATGGATGCGATCTATTCTCCCGAGTATCGTTGGATGTGGGATGAGCGGGTTATTTCTCATCTGCATATCAACAATTATGCGGGCGGCTATATGAATTGGAAATCTCTGCGAACGCTCCATATCGGCAAGGGAGAGATCGACCTTGACACCTTCTTCGGCTTTATCAAGCAGCATTACACGGGAACGATGACGCTTGAATGTCTGGTCCTCAATCAGGATGGGACCTATCTTTTTGAAGAAATGAATGAAAGCATTGCGATTCTGCGTGCGAAAACAGAATGAAAAAAGGGCCTTTCGGCTCTTTTTTCATTCTTATTTCAAGAACAGCTCGATAACGGGAACAACAGCGTTCGGCTTGACGTGGGGCATCCGCGCGATAAATACCCGCGGGAGATAGGACCAACGTACTCACGGACGGGGGTGCCTCCGCAAGGCGTATTCGTCAATTTATAATCGGTATACTGTGAATCAAACAGACAAAAGCCCTCGTGATGCTTCGTCGTTAAAACGGTGCACGTCATACCGGCAGCCTTTGCCTTGCCAGTCCACTCACGCGGGTCGTATAGATCAGAGTTGAAGAGATTGAAATACAGAACGTAATGCTCCTCAGGAACCTTCGAAATGGATTTGAAACATTCGTGACGAGCGGGCATGGAATAAGCCCGAAATGGATGAACATACCAAATCTGTCGTGACGGAACCATTCGGCATCACCGGGAGCCTTGTACGTTATGTAGCTTGACGTTTGCAATTGATCCTTTGCGTTTGTGCGAAATATTTAGCTTGGTTTCACGGCTTTTACAATTGTTTTTCAAAATGGAATTGACAAATTTTGAAGAAGAATGTATAATAAATTCAGTGTTGAAAGGAAGTGATGGATTGAGACCGATGATGCCGCCGCGATTCGAGCGGAAAAAGGAAGAGCGACCAAAGCATTTGCGTGAATATCCACGGTATATTGCCAAGAATATCAGCGGTTTTTTTCATCGTCTATTCTATATCATCAGACAGGTTTGGGAAACACGGCCGATCATCTTGATCGGAATGGCGCTCCTTTGTCTTTTGAACGGTCTTTTGCCTGTTTTCGGCGCGCACGTCGGAAAGGAAATCCTCAATAACATTGTCATTGCTATCAATGCCGACATTGGTGACGCAACGCTTGCCTCCTACCTACGGGATACGATAACGAGCTATGGCCTTGTGTTCTGGCTTTTGATGGAGTTTCTTTATCTCTTTTTGAGCCGCGTATTCGGCCGTCTCAATACACTCATCAATGCAATCGCAGGCGAGCTTGTAACGAATCATATCAAGCTGAAGATCATGAACAAGGCAAAGACCGTTGACCTTGCCAGCTTCGATCGCCCCTCCTTCTATGAAAAGCTTGAAAACGCAAACCGCGAGGTCGGTATGCGTCCGATCTCCATATTAAGCGCGACGCTCAACGTTATCAGTACCGCTATCACGATCGTTTCCTTCGTTGTGATCTTGATCAGTCTGCACCCCGCCGCACCGATCCTGATCGCCGTGCTCGCGCTTCCCGGGGCGCTGGTCAATTATGTTTTTCGAAATAAAAACTATTGGTACATTCGCCATCGCTCCAAGGAAAGACGGCAGATGCAATATTTTTCCTCGCTGGTTACCGATAAGGATAAGGCGAAGGAGCTTCGCATCATGGGGCTTTCCGATACCTTTATTGGTAACTACAAATCGGTCTTCAAACGCTATTTTGCGGGGCTAAAGCGAATCATTATCAAAGAGAGCATATGGAGCCTTTCTGTCAGTATGCTCACGCTTTTGGCAAATGCGCTCTTGTTCTTCTATGTTGCTTATCAGGTGATCGCAAGGGGCAATGTCAACGAGATCGGTAATTATTCTTATTACACGGGCGCCCTCACCAGCATTACTGCCGGCGTATCAACGCTGATTGCATCCACCGCAACGATTTACGAGGGCACGCTTTTTATCGATAATATGATCACCTTTATGAAGGAGGAGCCCACCGTTATCCCGTTGCTTGAGGAGCCGATCAAGCCTACGCGTCACGTTCCGCACACCATAGAGTTCAAAAACGTTTCCTTCCGTTATCCCGGTGCAGAGAAGGACGTGATCCACAACGTAGACCTGAAATTTTCTGCGGGTGACACCGTAGTTCTCGTCGGCTTGAACGGTGCCGGTAAAACGACGCTGATTAAGCTGTTGACCAGACTTTACGATCCTACAAAGGGGCAAATCCTTCTTGACGGCGTGGATCTTCGCAATTACGATGTTAAAGAGCTTTACGATATCTTCGGCATCATATTTCAGGATTTTGGCAAGTACGCGGTCAGCGTACGAGAGAATATTATGTACGGCGACGTTCGTAAGGAAATGAACGAGGAGGAGATCAAAAAGGCGGCACTCGGAAGCAGTGCGGACGGCTTTATTCAGAATCTGCCCGATGGGTACGATACTCCTCTGATGCGCTTCTTCGAGGAAAACGGCACGGAGCTTTCCATCGGTCAGTGGCAAAAGCTTTCGATCGCGCGCGCCTTCTATAAGGACTCTGATATTCTCATTTTGGACGAGCCGACGGCATCCCTTGATCCTATGGCGGAGCAAGAGATCTTCAATCAGTTTGCAGAGCTTGGCCGTGAAAAGATCACGATCTTCGTCTCCCACCGTCTTTCCAGTGCAACCATAGCTGACCAGATCGTCGTGCTTGAAAACGGAGAAGTCGTTGAAAACGGAAAGCATATAGATCTGATGCATCTGAAGGGAAAGTATTATCAGCTCTTCACAACGCAAGCAAAACGCTATATTGAAAATGCAGAACAGCAAGATGAGGCCGATTCTTCATCATTGCTTTGACAGCAAACAAAAATCACCCCGAAATGCATAGGCATTTCGGGGTGATTTGATTTAACAGTCAGGGGATCAAATACCAAGACCTGCCGCGCCAATGATACCGGCATCGTTGCCAAGTTCGGCGATCAGGACCTTCGTCTTTTTGTCGGCAGAACGGGTATACTGCTCATGCTCCAGGATCTCCATCAGAGGATTCAGGAGCCATTCGCGCTCGTTGCAGACACCGCCGCCGATGGAAAGAACCTCAGGCTGGAAGATGTTGATGATGTTTGCAAGACCGCAAGCAAGATAACGAACGTATTTGTCAACGACCTCCTTTGCGGCGGGATCTCCCTTTTTCATTGCCGCAAATGCGGTGCGCGCGGACACCTTACCGTTCGCGTCGTCCTCATCGACCATCAGGGAAGGGATGCGCTTAAAGCGGCATTCCTGAACCTTCTCACGCGTCATATTTGTAAGACCGGTTGCAGAGCTGTAAGCCTCCCAGCAGCCCTTTCGACCGCAAGAGCAGATCTTACCGTCGTATTCAATAACGATATGTCCAAGCTCGCCACCCGCGCAGTTGAAGCCGGAGTAGACCTTTCCATCAATAATGATGCCGCCGCCAACGCCCGTGCCAAGCGTGATCATGACCGAATTCTTGGTGCCCTTCGCAACGCCTGCGAGCGACTCAGCCAGCGCCGCCGCATTTGCATCATTTTCAATTAATACCTTCTTGACAGGCAGGTATTTCTTGAAAATATCTGCGATGGGGAAATCGATGAAGGGAAGGTTGTTGGCGTATTCCACAACACCGGTTTTGCTGTTTGCGGTACCGGGGGTCGCGATGCCAACGCAAGCCACCTCGTCGAGCGAGATATTCAGATCCTTCAAGAGATCCTCTGCAAGCTTCGCCATATCTTTCACGATCAAGGAAGGGTCACGGTTGGGAATGGTGGGGACGCTTCCTTTCTTAATAATTTTCAGGCTGCTGTCAACAACGCCGACGGCGATGTTGGTGCCGCCAAGATCTACACCGATATAATACATATTTTTATCTCCTCTTATAAAGTTTTAGGTTAAACCCCTAATGTAGAACCAACATTATTATAATATCTTCGGTTGGGAAAGTCAAGATGTTAATCGGAAAAATAGTTTTTAATTTAAAGCTCCGATCAAACGAAGGTTCTGCTTTGGAGAAAAATGGATATAATTGTGTCAAAATTGGCTTTGAAAGCACCAAAAACGCTTTTTGTCAAAAAAACGCGGTGTAGAAAAAATACTTTCAAAATTGTGCAATTTGACGAAAACAGAAAACGGAAAAACCTTTAAAATCTGCTCGCGGGCAACACTTGAAAAGTAAATAAAAATTACCATATAAAAAACAGAGAAGAAAAAACATTGAAAAACAAGCAATAATAGTAATTATTATTTACTTTTGTTGGAATTCAAAAGATTCGCAAACCAGCGGAGAAGTAAAATTTGGTTTACATGCTGAAAAAAGGATGTTTTTGACATCTATTTTTTGGAAAAAATGCCCGACAACTTAAACTCACTATAATAAATTCGTCTTGACAATTTTAGGCTCTTGTGTTAAGATATATATGTTTATAAGGGGATATTGCGCCTTTTTGGAATTGTTAGAAGACCTGAAAGAAGCAGCGCCCCGTTTTGACAACGGCACAATTTTCGTAGGAGGAACATTTTATGAAGAAAGCGAAAGCAACCAAGTTTTTGGCACTGTTTCTTGGCGTTCTGATGCTTTGTGGATCATTTGTGATTCCCGTAAGCGCTTCGAGCGGTCAGGAATCCGGTGTCATTGACACAAAGCTTGTGAAGAACACGAGCGATTCGTATACTTCTTACATCGAGAAGTATGCAGACCGAGCGAAGGGTGAAAAGGAGATTTCGATCGACATCACCGATTACTATTTGGTGGAGGGTGAGGACTATTCGGAGGAAGTTAAGCTTTCCTACGCGGATGATGAGACTTTGCTTGGGCTCTTCACGCCTGACAGCGGCGCGATCACTTGGGAGGTCGATATGACCGATCTTGCAAGCGGTCTTTACGGTATCCGCATCGAATACCTGCCGGTCAGTGCAAATATTGCATCGATCGAGCGTGAGCTTTATATTGACAATAAGGCGCCCTTCTCGCAGGCACGCTATCTGACGATGAGCAAAAACTGGATTTATATGTACGACAAATTGGACGGGAACGGAAATGCCATCTTCCGGCAGGACGTTGCCGGCAACGATATTCGTTCCGAGATTGTCAATTCTCCCGTTTGGCGTACTTATGAGTGCACGGATGCCGACGGATTTTTCTCCGGTGCCTTCCAGTTTTACTTTGCCGGCGGCGAAAAGCACACGATCACCCTGAGGGGCGTTCGTGAGTCGATGCTGATTCACTCGATTACGCTGTTCCCGGTGGAGGACGTACCCTCCTACAGCGAATATGCACAGAGCAACTCCGACAAGAGCCCTGCGAAGGGGTCGATCGTTTTTGTGGAAGCTGAGTCTCCTTTCTCGGTATCGGATACCTCCGTGTATCCCGCAAACGACCGTTCCTCTGCTGCGAACTCTCCCACGAGTGCAACGAGCCAGCGTATCAACACAATCGGTACGAAGGGCTATAGCACGGTCGGTCAGTGGGCGATGTACCAATTCAAGGTAACTGCCGACGGTCTCTACAATATTAATATGCGCTACAGACAGTCCGCCCTTGCCGGTATGTTCGTTTCGCGTTCGCTGAAGCTTTGGAGCGATGACGGTAAATATGGTTTTTGGTTTGAGACCGATGATGCTGATGTCGCAGCCTTCTACCCGCACGTGATCGAGCGGGCAGACGGCACTTACCTCGTATCCGACGGTACGCCGACGATCCCCTTTGCGGAGGCGGACGGCATCCGTTACGATTACTCCGATGATTGGCAAAGCTCCTTGATCGGTAAAAACGGCACCCCCTTTGCTTTCTATTTTGAAGAAGGCGTTCAGTACGAAATGACCTGGGAGGTTGCGCTCGGCGACCTCGCAGAGATTCTTGGAACGGTTGAACGCTCGCTTTCTGTGATCAATGAATCCTACTTGACTATTTTGAAGCTGACGGGTCCCGAACCCGACAAGTACCGTGACTATGGCTTTACGCGTATCATGCCGGCGACGGTTCGCGCGCTTTGGCAACAGTCTCAGATCCTTTACAACGTTTCCGCCGAACTTTCAAAGCTTTGTGGAACCAAGGGATCGCACGTTGCAACGCTTGACAAGGTAGCACAGCTCCTTGAACTCATGGGCTCGGATGAAAGCAAGATTGCGGCAAACCTGTCGACGCTGAAATCCTACATCGGTACGCTCGGTACCTGGCTGATGAGCTCGAAGACGCAGTCGCTGACGGTCGACTCCTTCTCAATCGCGCCGGTCGGCACCGGTGAAAAACAGTTGCCGCGAGCAAATGCAAACATCTTTTCCTCTATTTGGTTTGAGGTAAAGTCCTTCTTTGTCAGCTTCTTCGTTGATTACAACTCGATGGGTATCGTTGAGGGCGGGGAAGCGACCGAGAACATCGACGTATGGCTCGCCTACGGTCGCGACCAGTCCTTGATCTGGCGTAACCTTGTGGATAACGAGTTTACTCCGAACTCCGGCATCGCCGTTGCTTTGAAGCTGGTTGCAGGCGGCACGCTTCTTCCCTCCGTTTTGGCAGGACAGGGCCCCGACGTATACATCGGTCTTGATGCAACAAACACGCTGAACTATGCAATTCGTAACGCGGTCGTTGACATTCAGGATATGGAAGGCTTTGAGGATGTTTTGGGCTACAAGACCTACGATATGAAGACCGATACCTACTATGATTCGAAGGGCGCTGTTGTGGATCCTGCAACGATCACCTTCACCGGCTCCAGCATCGTACCGTTGACCCTTTACGGCAAGACGTACGGATTACCCGAGACTAACTCCTTCTCCATGATGTTCTATCGCACCGATATCCTTGAGGAGCTTGGAATCGAGGTTCCTGAAACCTGGGACGACGTTCTGGAGGCGGTTCCTCAGCTGCAGGCGAACAACATGCAGATCGGTTTGGCTTACGCAACTGCAATGAATATCTTCCTATATCAATATGGCGGAAGCCTCTGGCTGTATGAGGATGATGAGGAATATGCAGGTGCACAGATCGGTCTTGCTACCGACGAAGCACTCGACTCCTTCGTCGACTGCACCAGACTTTATACCGACTACTCCTTCCCGGTTGCCTATGACGGTCCGAACCGTTTCAGAACCGGTGAAATGCCGCTTTTGATTTCCGATTATATAACTACTTATAACCAACTGATCGTATTTGCAACAGAGATTAAGGGCCTTTGGGCATTTACCTCTGTTCCCGGAAAGGTTGCCGACAACAGACAGTCGATCGCGGCGGTTACCTCGACGATCATGCTGCATGACGATGAGCGTACCGAATCCAAGACCAAGGCCGCTTGGGAATTTATGAAGTGGCAGGTCGGTGATGACGTGCAGGCATCCTACGGTAACGAAATGGTAGCGTTGGTTGGTCCTGCTGCAAAGTATGCTACCGCGAATCTCAGAGCGTTGCAGGACCTCTCCTGGACGCATGCGGAGTATAAAGCGTTGATCGACCAGTTCTATAACCTGGCTTCCATT
>JAFTLE010000016.1 GCA_017452895.1 Clostridia bacterium | reverse complement strand
TCCTTCTCCTTGTAATATAGCATACAGTGGCAGTAGCCCTCGAAATCGGGGTCTGCCATCTGCTCGCGGAACTCGCGGCAGATGCATTTGTATTCCTCGGTGCGCGGCAGGCGGCAGGGGCAGTAGCCGCCCTTCTTTTTCAGCCCCTCCTTGATGCGGGCGACCGTTTCCGCATCCTCATTCAAGCGAATTGCCATGTTTGTAAACCTTCCTTTATAGTAATTCAAAGTGATTTTTTCGACAGCGCAGAACGCCTTCACGCGTGAGCTTGCCGATCTCGGCAGACAGCCCCGACCGCTCGACCTCCAGATAATCGGCGAGCGCCTGACGGTCGAAGGGGATATCAAAGCTACGCGCCCCCGCCCGCTTTGCCGCAAGTGAGAGGTAAGCGAGCAGCTTGTCCCGCGTGGTGCGCTTTGAGGTGACCTCAATGCGCTGATGGAACAAAAGCGTCTTTTGCGCGAGGTCGCGCATCAGATTGTAGATCAGCCGCTGATGGTGTCCGCAGTTGCTCCCGCAGGTGTAAAGAATATGCGCGCTGTCGATCAGCATGATCTCAGAGTCCTCGGCGGCGATGACCGAGATCGGCAGTCGCTCGACCTCGGCACAGGCAAACGCCTCGCCGAAGATCTGTCCTTCCCCGATCTGGGAAAGAATACTGCGGTTGCCGTAATAATCGACCTGCACGATCTGCACCGCACCCGAGAGAAGGATGCCGATGTAGCGCGCACTCGCCCCCTCGGTCAGCACCGTGTATTTCCGCTCGAAGCGATGCACGCGCGCCGCAAGACAGCCGAGCATCCGCAATAGCTCCTGTTCGCCGATACCGTCGAACAAGGGGCATTTTTTCAAAATTTCCAGATATTTTTTCAATTTTTCTTCCTTTTTGTTGAAAATTCAACAGACTTTCCGTTTTTATTATACTACAATGATTTCAGAAAAGCAAGGAGAAATTGAAAAATGATCCGAAAAATTATCAAAATAGACGAAGACAAGTGCAACGGCTGCGGTGACTGCGCCGCCGCGTGCCACGAGGGCGCGATCGGGATGGTGGATGGCAAGGCGCGCCTTCTGCGTGAGGACTACTGCGACGGACTCGGCGACTGCCTGCCCGCCTGCCCGACGGGCGCGATCTCCTTTGAGGAACGCGAGGCACCCGCATATAACGAAACGGCGGTGAGGATGGCAAAGATGCAAAGGGAGGGGATGACGCTCCCCTGCGGCTGTCCCGGCAAGGAGGCGCGCAGCTTCTCGCGCGGCGACACCCCCGCCGCGGGGCAGAAGGGCGCACCCAGCCGCCTGATGCAGTGGCCCTGCCAGATCAAGCTCGTGCCGACGAACGCCCCCTACTTTGACGGTGCGAATCTTTTAGTCGCCGCCGACTGCACGGCATACGCCTACGGCAGCTTTCACGAGGATTTCATCCGCGGCCACGTCACCCTGATCGGCTGTCCCAAGCTAGACGCCGTTGACTACACCGAAAAGCTGACCGCCATCATCCGCGGCAACGATATAAGGAGCGTGAAGGTCGTCCGCATGGAGGTCCCCTGCTGCGGCGGCATCGAGGCGGCGGTGAAAAACGCCCTGCGCGCCAGCGGAAAATTCATTCCGTGGCAGGTCGTGACGATTTCAACCGACGGCAGAATTCTCGACTAAAAAAAACCTTGCACTTTTCCGAAAATTGTGTTATAGTTGTATTAAATAAAAGAACGTAAGGAAACATAAATGATGCAGATCACAAACGATATCAGATACATCGGTGTCAACGACCACAAGATCGATCTTTTCGAGGGGCAGTACCGCGTACCGAACGGGATGTCCTACAACTCCTACGCGATCCTTGACGAAAAAATCGCCATCCTTGACACCGTTGACGCGGGCTTCACGCACGAGTGGCTCGATCACATCCGCGACACCCTCGGTGACCGCACGCCCGACTACCTCATCGTTCAGCATATGGAGCCCGACCATTCGGCAAACATCGCCACCTTCGCGCGGGCGTACCCCGATGCGGAGATTGTCGCCTCGGCGAAGGCGTTTGCCATGATGCGCGGCTTCTTCGGCACCGACTTCCCCGACCGACAGATCGTCGTCGGCGAGGGGGATACCCTCGATCTTGGTAAACATAAGTTGACATTTGTCGCCGCGCCGATGGTGCATTGGCCTGAGGTCATTGTAACCTACGACAGCACCGACCGCGTGCTGTTCTCCGCCGACGGCTTCGGCAAATTCGGCGCACTTGACCGTGAGGAGCCGTGGGCTGACGAGGCGCGACGCTACTACATCGGCATCGTCGGCAAGTACGGCGCACAGGTGCAGGCACTCCTGAAAAAGGCGGCGGGGCTTGACATTGCGATCATCTGCCCCCTGCACGGCCCTGTGCTGACGGAAGACCTCGGCTACTACCTCGGTCTTTACAATACCTGGTCGAGTTATCAGCCCGAGAGCGAGGGGATTGTTGTCGCCTACACCTCGGTGTACGGCAACACGCGCCGCGCCGCCCTTCTGCTCGCGGAGCGTCTGCGTGCCTCGGGTGCGCCCACCGTCGTGACCTACGACCTTGCGCGCTGTGATATGGCGCAGGCGGTGGCCGACGCCTTCCGCTACTCTAAGCTGGTGCTGGCGACCACGACCTACAACGCCGATATCTTCCCCTTTATGCGGGAGTTCATCGACCACCTGACCGAGCGCGCGTATCAGAATCGCACCGTCGCGCTGATTGAAAACGGCTCGTGGGCACCGCTCGCCGCGAAGGTGATGCGCTCGATGCTGGAAAAAAGCAAGAATCTAACCTTCACCGACACGACCGTGACGCTGCGCTCCGCGCTGAGTGAGGAAAGCACCGCCGCGCTTGACGCGCAGATCGGCGAGCTTTGCCGTGAATATCTCGCGCAGGATGGAGAAACGGCAAACAAAAACGACCTCTCCGCACTCTTTCACATCGGCTACGGTCTGTACGTCGTGACCTCAAACGACGGCAAAAAGGATAACGGTCTGATCGTCAACACGGTCACGCAGGTGACGAACACGCCGAACCGCCTCGCCGTCACGATCAATAAGGAGAACTACTCGCACCACGTCATAAGACAGACGGGTAAGATGAATATCAACTGTCTGACCGAGGACGCGCCCTTCTTCGTCTTTGAGACCTTCGGCTTCCAAAGCGGCAGAAACGTCGATAAGTTCAAGAATTGCGAGCCGCTGCGCTCGGATAACGGACTCGTTTTCCTGCCGCGGCATATCAACTCCTTCCTCTCGCTCACAGTGGAGCAGTATATCGACCTTGACACCCACGGAATGTTCATCTGCTCGGTTGACGAGGCACGCGTGCTGTCGGACAAGCCGACGATGACCTACACCTACTATCAGGAGCAGGTGAAGCCGAAGCCAAAGACCGACGGCAAGCAGGGCTTCGTCTGCAAGGTCTGCGGCTATATTTACGAGGGCGACACGCTCCCCGAGGACATCGTCTGCCCGCTGTGCAAGCACGGCGCCGCCGACTTTGAGCCGATCGCATAATGTAAACCAAATTTCACAAAAAAAGGAGATACACCCATGGTCAATGAAAAGGTACACGCACTGCTGAATCAGCAGATCAACAAGGAATTTTACTCAGCATATCTCTATCTCGATTTTTCCAACTACTTTGAACGTGCGGGGCTTGACGGCTTCGCCAATTGGTACAAGGTACAGGCGCAGGAGGAGCGCGACCACGCAATGCTCTTTTACACCTACCTGCAGAACGAGGATATGACCGTCACGCTCGATGCGATCGCGAAGCCCGACAAGAGCTTCACCGCGCATATGGAGGTGCTGAAGGCAGGGCTTGAGCACGAGCGCTACGTCACCTCGCTGATCAACGACATCTACGCCGCCGCGTACGAGGCACGCGACTTTCGCACGATGCAGTTCCTCGACTGGTTCGTTAAGGAGCAGGGTGAGGAGGAGACCAACGCAAACGACCTGATCACCAAGATGGAGCTGTTCGGCAGTGACCCCAAGAGCCTCTATATGCTCAATCAGGAACTGGCAGCCAGAGCTTACACCGCACCCTCGCTGGTGCTTTGATTCAATAATACAAAATACAAAGGAGAAAACGGTTATGGCAAAATATGTATGTGATGTCTGCGGATGGGAATATGACGAGGAGCTTGGCGACGCCGACAACGGCATTGAGGCAGGCACGAAATTTGAGGATCTGCCCGAGGACTTTGAGTGTCCGCTTTGCGGCGTGGGGAAGGATAACTTTTCCGAAGCCGAATAACGAGGGGCGGGGCTTTTGGGTAAAACCCATTCACTATCAAAAAATCCTTAAAACTTTTTGAAGGGTGAGCAAGTAAAAACATCACACCGCGATGTTTTTACTTAGCGATACCCCACAAAGCAAGGAGTATGGCAAGCCAGCTCTTGTGTTGGCGATGAAATACGACTGTGCGACCGGGGAGGAAGGGGGACTTTTTTGAAAAGTCCCCCGCGTTTTGAAACCTATGGAGCTTGTACTTTTAACTGCCGTCGGAGTGGGCGGCGCGACCGTGATCGGTGCGGTGATCGGCTTTCTGTTTCGGGGGCTGTCGCACCGCTTTTCGGATATCGTTTTATCGTTTGCCGCGGGCGTGATGCTTGCCGCGGCGGTGCTGGGACTGATCCTGCCGAGCGTGGAGCACGGCGGCAAATACGGCGTTCTCATCACGGTAGCGGGCATCTTCGTCGGTGCGCTCTGCTTAAACCTCATTGACCGACTCGTGCCGCACCTGCACCGCTTCGTCGGTGCGGAGGGGGAGGCGCATAGAAACGCGAAGCTCTCGAAGGTGCTTCTCTTCGTCACCGCGATCGCCATCCACAACCTGCCCGAGGGCATTGCCGCGGGCGTTGGCTTCGGCAGCGGCGATACGGGCGCGGCGCTTTTGATTGCGGGCGGTATCGCCCTGCAGAATATTCCCGAGGGAATGGTGATCATCGCGCCGATGCTTGCGGCGGGTGTCAAGCCGAGAAGGACCTTCGCCCTCGCCGCCCTCACGGGCGTAATCGAGGTGGTCGGCACACTGATCGGCTACTTTGCCGTCCGCATCGCCGCGGTCATTCTGCCCTTCGCGCTTGCCTTCGCAGGCGGCACGATGCTCTACGTCATCAGCGACGAAATGATTCCGGAGACCCACGCCCACGGCCACCAGCGCGGCGCAACCTACGCGCTGCTTGTCGGCTTCTGTCTGATGCTGGTATCGGATATTCTGTTGGGATAAAAAAGCAGACGCAAAATTGTGTGATATCATTAGCGGAGAATTAACACTTTGACAAAAATGCAAGCATCGCATTTGACCGGTCAAACGC
>JAFTLE010000015.1 GCA_017452895.1 Clostridia bacterium | reverse complement strand
TCGCAAGCTCTCTTTCTTTTAAGGACATTTCATCCTCCGTTGAGCGTTTGAACTGAAAGATCAAAGCTATTTATCATTATTTGAGCGTATCGATCAAAATTACAGAATATATTGACTTTTTCGCTCAAAAATATTATAACATAGATAGCAGATAAAATCAAGTAAAAGGAGAAAATTATGGCTAAGGTAATTTTGGACTGGAAAACGGCGGCGGATTTTGTGACCGACGCATTCGTCGGTGCGGGCGTGCCGCGTGAGGATGCAGAGATCTGCACGGACGTACTGCTCGAGAGTGACAGACGCGGCATTGAGTCGCACGGCTGCAACCGCTTCAAGCCTGTATATATTGACCGCATCAAGGCGGGCATCCAGAATCCTGTGACGAATTTTGAGATTGTGAAGGAGACGCCCACCACAGCTGTGGTTGACGGTCATCACGGTATGGGTCAGGTCATCGGCTACCGCGCGATGAAGATGGCGATCGAAAAGGCAAAGAAGTACGGTATGGGCATGGTTGCAGTACGCAACTCCTGCCACTATGGTATTGCAGGCTACTATGCGACGATGGCGGCAGAGGCAGGCTGTATCGGTATGACGGGTACGAACGCGCGCCCCTCGGTTGCACCGACCTTCGGCGTTGAGGGAATGTTCGGTACGAACCCCTTCACCGTCGGCATTCCGACCGATGAGGAATTCAACTTCATTTTCGACTGCGCAACCTCGATCACGCAGAACGGAAAGGTCGAATATTATGAGCGCATTGGCGAGGACGTACACCCCGGCACGATCATTGACAGCGACGGGAATCCTGTCGAGGGCGATGCGGGCGTAGCACTTAAAAAGATCCGCAACGGTACGGCGGCGCTGACGACCCTTGGCGGTATCGGCGAGGCGCTTGGCGGCTACAAGGGCTACGGCTTTGCTATGATCGTTGAGCTGCTTTCCGCGGCACTTCAGGACGGTATGTACGGTAAGGACCTCGACGGTAAGGATGAAAACGGAAACATCCGTCCCTACCATCTCGGTCACTTCTTTATCGCGATCGACACCGACCACTTCCTCGGTGAGGAGCTTTGCAGAAAGAAGGCGGGCGATATCATCCGCGCCGTTCGCGCATCGAAGAAGGCACCCGGTGCTGAGCGCATCTACACCGCGGGCGAGAAGGAATATGAGATCTGGCTGTCGCGCCGCGATTCGGGCGTGCCGATCAACGAGTCTGTACAACAGGAAATGATCAACGTTAGAAATGAGCTTGGGCTGACGCAATACGTCTTCCCGTGGGAGAAACAAGCATGAATTACGCAGAGGAATCGCTGAAGAAGCATTACGAGTGGCGCGGTAAGATCGAGGTCACGCAGAGAGTTGAGGTAAAGGACAAGGTTGATCTTTCCCTGGCTTACACCCCCGGTGTTGCAACGCCCTGCCTTGAGATCCAGAAGGATGAGAGCAAGTCCTACGATCTGACGCGCAGATGGAACACGGTTGCCGTCATTACCGACGGCACGGCGGTTTTGGGACTTGGTGATATCGGTCCTGTGGCAGGTATGCCCGTTATGGAGGGCAAGGCACTTCTCTTCAAGGCATTCGGAGACGTGGATGCCATTCCGCTTTGCATCAAGAGCAAGGATGTGGATGAGCTTGTCCGTACCATTTATCTGATCTCGGGTAGCTTTGGCGGCATCAATTTGGAGGACATTTCCGCGCCCCGCTGCTTTGAGGTAGAAAGACGGCTGAAGGAGATCTGCGATATCCCCGTCTTTCACGATGACCAGCACGGCACGGCGATCGTGCTTGGCGCGGCGCTTCTCAACGCGCTGAAGGTCGTGAAGAAAAAAATCGGTGACGTCCGCGTCGTCATCAACGGCGCAGGCTCTGCGGGATGTGCGATTGCGACCTTCCTTTTGAATCTCGGCGTAAAGGATATGATCCTTTGCGACAGAGCAGGCACGCTTTACGACGGCAAGGACGGTATGACCTTCGCGCAGGCTGACCTTGCGAAGCTGACGAACAAGGAAAAGCTTGACGGCAATCTTGCCGACGCGATGCGCGGTGCTGACGTATTTATCGGCGTATCTGCACCCGGTATTGTTAACGAGGAGATGGTTGCCTCGATGAACAAGGGTGCGATCGTATTCCCGATGGCAAACCCCGTTCCCGAGATCTCGCCCGAGCTTGCACTGAAGGCAGGTGCCGCCGTTGTCGGCACGGGGCGCAGTGACTTCAACAACCAAATCAACAACGTGCTTGCCTTCCCCGGCATCTTCCGCGGCGCACTGGATGCGCGCGCATCGGCGATCACCGAGGAGATGAAGCTTGCGGCGGCATACGGCATCGCATCGCTTGTCAGCGACGAAGAGCTTTCCGCTGAGTACATCATTCCGAAGGCGTTTGATCCACGCGTTGGAAAGACGGTTGCAAAGGCTGTTTACGACAGCGCCGTGGAAACCGGCGTTGCGAGAATTCAGTAAAGACGATAAAAAAGCGCAAGTCAAAAGACTTGCGCTTCTTTTTTATGGCTCAATCGTTGCGCAGACAGCACATTGAAGGTGCGCGTTGACATTTTGAAGGACCCCTTTATCAACAGGTAAAGGCCATTGTATCCTCAATTAAATGATTCCCCTGAAAGCAAGAATGAAAAGCACGCAGGTGACAATTACGGCGATTGAAACGCCGATCAGAACGGGATTAAAGCGATTTTTGTGCGCGGTCTTGCTTTTAGGGAGCAGGGTTGTTTTGCGCAGGGCGGTAACGACGGGCTTATAAAGAAGAAAGGTAAACGCCGCGTTGAGCCCACCCTTTAAGAGGTTGAAGGGCAGAAATGCAGGGAGAAGTAGATCGACCACCGCCGCACGCGGAACGCCCATATAAAGCGGTGTGATCGCATAGTTCCAAAGCAGCATTGCGGCAACCATAACGAGTGCGCCGCAAAGAAGTCCGATAGCGGCACCGTAGATTGAGCGTTTTTTGTGATAGATGATCGACGCGGTGCAAGCGAAGGCACAGCTGGAAATGATATTCATCAAACAGCCGATGATGCCCGTTGTGCTGATTGTTGCCAATTCAAGCAAGGAAACGATTACGGACACAATCAGGGGGACGATCGGATTCATAGTAAGGCCGCTGAGCGTGATGATCACGTCCTTCGGCTCATAGCTCAAAAATAAAACGACGGGAATTCTGAAGATCGCAACCGTAACGTACGCCATTGCCGCGTACATTGCGATCAGAGTAAGTGTTTTTGTTTTAGTGTTCATTGCGTCCACCTCCCGTGCGGTTGACGTGCTCAAGGGTAAAGATCAAAATAGAATCCTCCGTTTTACGGAGAAAACAAAGAGCCCCCTTGAAAAAATCCAAAGGGGCCCCATGTGTTTCCACCGTATCTTTTCTCATCCGGACTTTACCGTCGGTGCAGGAATTGCGCCTGCTCTTGCTTTCGCTTGTGGACTATACCACCGGTATGGAATTTCACCAAACCCCAAAGATAACTTGGAATATTCAGTTTGAATTAGTCGAGGATCTCGGAAACGACGCCGGAACCTACGGTTCTACCGCCCTCACGGATTGCGAAACGCAGACCCTTCTCGATAGCGATAGGAGTGATCAGCTCAACGGTCATGTTGACGTTGTCGCCGGGACGGCACATCTCAACGTCAGCAGGAAGGTTGATCACGCCGGTAACGTCAGTGGTTCTGAAGTAGAACTGCGGGCGGTAGCCGGTGAAGAAGGGCTTTTGACGGCCGCCTTCCTTCTCAGTCAGAACGTAAACCTGGCCTACGAACTTCGTGTGGGGGTTGATGGAACCAACCTTACAAAGAACCTGACCACGCTCGATCTCGTTCTTCTGGATACCACGGAGCAGAGCGCCGATGTTGTCACCAGCCTCAACGTAGTCGAGCAGCTTGCGGAACATTTCGATACCGGTAACAACGGTCTTGCGGGCTGCGTCAGCCAGACCAACGATTTCGATCTCTTCGTTCAGCT
>JAFTLE010000014.1 GCA_017452895.1 Clostridia bacterium | reverse complement strand
AATGTTTGTTCATCAATATATTTTGTTCGGTAAAGCAATTCAAGCCAATAACCCGTTTCACTTGCTTCTTTGAGCGCAATTTCAAATTTCGATATAAAATCCTTGGTGCCTTGCGCGTATTGTGCTTCGTGAATATTTGCACCGATTGAGGTGCCGCTTCTGCCAATTTGATTTGAAATGATGGTTTCGTGATTGGATTTCAAAAAATTTACGAGGCTTATGATCTCAACGGAAAAATTCATCGAAAGTTCTATAAGCTTATTTTCTTTCATAGTAGCACCTCCTTTCCTGTTATTATATTGCATAATATGTTGCTTGTCAAATGATGCATCGCCTTACGGCGATATGATGTTTTTCGCTTCGCTCAAAATGATGTTGCGCCACTTCGTGCCGCAATGATGCGATGTTTGCCATAAAATGTGGCGTAGCCACACATCATTAGGCGTAGCCGTCATCATTGGCAAGCCAACATCATTTGCCGAAGGCAAACATCATTCAAAAAAGGAACTTTTGTCTGGTAGACAAAAGTTCCTTTTTTGTTGGTGGGGGAAGGTGGATTCGGACCACCGAAGTCAGTGACAACAGATTTACAGTCTGCCCCCTTTGGCCGCTCGGGAATTCCCCCATATACAAGTGTTGTTTGGAGCTGGTGGACGGACTTGAACCCCCGACCTGCTGATTACAAATCAGCTGCTCTACCAGCTGAGCTACACCAGCACAAGCTCACAACGATAGAGATTATACCATAGCCGTTTGGAATTGTCAACTACTTTTTTGAAAAAAATAAAAAAAAATTAAGTATCGGCGGCCGTCGATGGCTTCGCCCTTTCCCCTCTTGCTTTTTTTCGCCGCATATGGTAAAATAAAGTGATTTTGGGTATATTCTTTAAGGTAAGGAGACCTTATGAAGCTGAATTACAAAAAGACGCTGTTCGTTGGCTTTGCCTTTTTCCTCATCTGCACCTTCTGGCAGGCATACGATACCATTATTCCGAAGGTCCTGACCGATAAGTTCGGTATGTCGCAATCGGTATCGGGCATGATCATGGCAATCGATAACGTCCTCGCCCTTTTCCTTCTGCCGCTGTTCGGTGCGCTTTCCGATAAGCACCGCGGCAAGCGCGGTAAGCGCACGCCCTTTATCCTGATCGGCACGATCCTTGCCGCCGTGCTTCTGGTTTCTCTGTCCTTCGTTGACAACGCGCAGCTCAAAAAGCTCGATGCCGTTTCCGCCGTCGATGATGAGGCGGCGCTCGTTACCCTCTACAACTCCGATGCCGTTGACGGGCTTACCGTCCAAAAGTATTCGGGCAAGGATGAGGCAGAGCGGGGCGAGCTGCGCACGCTTTATACCGAGGCGGAATTTAAGGCGATCTGCTCTGACGATGAAAGCGGCAACTACACCGCCGCCGTCGTTCCCGCGCGGCAGGCGTATGCGAAGGCGGCGACCTCTGCTGCTCCCTCTGCGCTCATATTCTTTATTATTCTTTTGTTCTTTACGCTCGTTTCAATGGGCACCTTCCGCTCTCCTGCCGTTGCGCTGATGCCAGACGTCACGCCGAAGCCCCTGCGCTCGAAGGCAAACGCCATCATCAATCTGATGGGGGCTGTCGGCGGCATCGTCGTTTTGGGGCTTGGGATTGTGATGGGAACGGGTAAGGCGAAAAACGCCCTGATGTCCTATACCCCCTTCTTCGCCATCATTGCGGGCATTATGCTCGTGTGTCTTCTCGTCTTCCGTCTGAAGGTCAATGAGCCGAAGTTGGTTGCCGAAATGAAGGAGGAGAGCCGCGCCCTCGGTATCGAGGAGAGTGAGGACGGCGTCGGCGGTGACAAAAAGCTTTCACGCGCTGAATACGCCTCGCTTCTTCTGATCCTTGCATCGGTCGTTTTGTGGTTTATGGGCTACAACGCCGTCACCAGCAAATACTCGGTCTACGCGGGCAGCGTGCTTGGGCTTGACTACAACGCAACGCTTATCATCGCGCAGGCGGCGGCGATCGTCTCTTACGTGCCAATCGGCTTTATTTCCGCCCGCTTTGGAAGGAAAAAGACGATCCTCGCGGGTATTTTGATGCTCGGTACCTCCTTCTTCTTCGCCTCCTTTATGCGGGAGGGGAGCCCTGCGCTCGTAATGAATATCCTTTTTGCCCTGGCGGGAATGGGCTGGGCGACCATCAGCGTCAATTCTTATCCGATGGTCGTTGAGCTGTCGGTCGGCTCGAATGTCGGTAAGTATACGGGCTTTTATTACACCGCGTCCATGGCGGCGCAAACGCTTACCCCCGTTCTGTCGGGGCTTCTGATGGACGGCGTGGGTATGACGTCGCTTTTCCCGTACGCGACCGTCTTCGTTGCGCTCGCCTTCCTCACGATGCTCTTCGTCCGTCACGGCGACAGCAAGCCCACCGCGCAAAAGAGCTTGCTTGAGCAGCTTGACGTTGATTAAAAGGAGATTTTATGATCGGTCTTTCCATTGCAATTTCGACACTTTCTCTCCTCGTTCTTTTGTTTTTGATTTATCTTTTTCTCATCTGCCCGCGGCTTCATCATCCCGATACCGCCGCACGGCACGCCGACTATATGCACCGCGGCTATCATACCGTAAACGGCCTTCCCGAAAACAGCATGGCGGCATTCCTCGCCGCCGTTGAAAAAGGGCAGGGAATCGAGACCGACGTTCAGCTCTCACAGGACGGCGTGCCGATGCTGTTTCACGATTACACCCTCACCCGTATGTGCGGCGTTGAAAAAAAGCTCACCGACTGTACGGCAGAGGAGCTGAAGGGCTACCGACTCCTTGACAGTAACGAGCAGATTCCAACCCTCGCCGAGCTTTTGGCAGCGGTCGACGGCCGCGTGCCGCTTTTGATCGAGCTGAAGGGCGAGACGACTGACACCTCGTTATGCCCGCGGGTCGCAGAGCGGCTCGATGCCTATCGCGGCGTGTACTGCGTTGAATCCTTCAACCCGATGCTGCTTCGCTGGTACCGACGCAACCGTAAGCAGGTGCTGCGCGGTCAGCTCGTTACGAATCTGATCAAGGATAAGAAGCCGAGTCTTCTCAACCTTCTTCTCACGCATCTTTTGCTGAATTTTCTCTCTCGCCCAGATTTCATCGCGTACAACGGTCACTATCCGTCGCTTCCCTCGATCCGACTTTGCCGCCGCCTCGGCGCCGACGGAGTGCGGTGGACGGTCAGCACGCCCGATGAGCTTGAGGCCGTCCACAAAAACGGCGAGCAGGCTATTTACGAGAATATCGAGCTTTCATAGTAAAAAAGGGACACGCCGTGTCCCTTTTTTATCTGACACATTTATTGTAACGGAAAAGCGAGAAAAACCAACCGCCTATGCTAAAAAAAGACAGGGAAATCTTTTATTTGACAAAATCGGCAAAGAGTGGTAGAATAAATAAAGCGTATATCCGTATATTAAAATCGGAGAAATAGGATGAAACATATTTTTATACTGAACCCTGCGGCAGGAAAGTGCAATCAGACGGCGGCACTGAAGGAGCAGATCACATCGCTCTCCGAGCAGCTTGATGTTGAGATGCATATGACCGATAGCCGTGCCGACACCACAAAACTCGTGCGCGCACTCATCGACCAGTATCCCGACGGAGAGCTCCGCTTCTACGCCTGCGGCGGCGACGGAACGCTCAACGGTGTTGTAAGCGGTGCCGCCCGCGGCGGAGACCGCATCTCGGTCGCCTGTTACCCCTGTGGCAGTGGCAACGACTATGTGAAGCATTACGGCGGGAAGGATGCTTTTCTCGATCTTCCCGCGTTGATGGAGGGTGAGGCGTATCCCGTCGACGTGATGAAAATCGGCGATCGCTATTCGATCAACGTCGTCAATTTCGGCTTTGACACCGCGGTTGCCGAAACGATGGAAAACGTCCGTCGCTACAAGATCATCGGCGGCAGGAATTCTTACACCACGGGCATCGTGAAGGCGCTCGTGACCGCGATGAGCACGAAATGCGCCGTCTATGCGGACGGCGAGCTGATCAACGACGGAAAGCTCCTGCTTTGCACCGTTGCAAACGGCTCCTACGTCGGCGGCTCCTTTCGTTGTGCACCGCGCTCGGTATCCGACGACGGATGGATGGAGGTCTGCCTCGTCAAGCCCGTCTCGCGCCTAAGCTTTCTGCGGCTGGTCTCTTATTATAAGAAGGGCTTACATCTGAACAGCCCGAAATTCAAAAAGTATATCGTCTACCGCCGTGCAAGGGAGCTTGAGGTCAAGGTAAAGGACGGCTTCTCGTTCACGCTTGACGGCGAGGTTGCGAAATGCTCCGATTTTACGGTCGAGAATCTGAAGCACGCCGTGCGCTTCGTTTTGCCCGAGGGCGCCGCGCAGATCGACCCCATCCCACCCGAAGGAGAGAATACCTGATATGGAAAGAATCAAGATAGACCGCATTAACGAGCTTGCACGCAAGTCGAAGCTGACGCCGCTGTCCGATGACGAGAAGGCAGAGCAGGCGGCACTGCGTGCTGAGTACCTTACGGAATTCCGCCGCGATATGCAAAGGACGATGGATAACACCTACCTTCAGCGCCCCGACGGAACGAAGGAAAAAATACAGCGCAAAAAGTAACGGGAGTCGATCGCCGCGCTTGAGATTTATGCGCTGATGCGTGCGATCGACTGTTTTGAGGCACAACCCTTCGTCACCGCTACAAGATCGGTATGGTCGAATGTCCTACGGCGGCTTCTACACGCTTTATACCGGCAGCCGCAGATACGCGCTCGAGGCCGCCCATTCGGGCTGCTTTCTGAGCGGGCGCGACGTGTACGATTGCAGGATTACGTCTTCAAGGGATTGACGGCGCACACGATTTCTGCCCGATTGAGGGACCGATCACCGACTTCCTCAAGAAGCTGAAGGCATAGGAAAACGCCCACAGGGGCGTTTTCCTATGCCTTTTTGTCGAAAAGACTTGACAAAACGTACATTAAGTATTAAAATACAAAGTTGTGCAATTCAATTGATTCGAGGTGTTTTCGTTAATATGACGATCCTTTTCAGTCTGTCGATCGCTCTTCTGGCAGGTCTTCTTTTGTCGCGTTTGGCAAGGCTTTTGAAGCTGCCCGCCGTGACCGCATATCTGGTCGCAGGCGTTCTGATCGGTCCCTTTTGCCTGGGTGCATTCCACGTCAACGGTCTTGGCTTTATCAGCATGGAGCAGCTGCACGCTCTTTCGCTGATCCCCGACGTCGCGCTCGGCTTTATCGCCTTTCTGATCGGTAACGAGTTTCGTCTGTCGGAGCTGAAGCATATCGGGAAGCAGGCGACCATCATCGGTATTTTACAGGCGGTCTTTACTACGCTCGTGGTCGATGCCGCGCTGATCTCACTGCACTTTTTAATGCAGGATACACTCTCGCTCCCCGCTGCGATCGTGCTTGGCGCCGTTGCCGCCGCGACAGCCCCCGCCGCGACCCTGATGGTCGTTAAGCAATATAAGGCGAGGGGACCTGTCACCAATACGCTTTTGCCCGTCGTCGCACTCGACGATGCCGTCGGTCTGATTCTCTTTTCGATCTCCTTCGGGATCGCACGGGCAATGATCTCGGGCAGTGCGGGTATCGTTTCGATCGTTTTGGAGCCGCTGATCGAGGTGATCCTCTCGCTCCTTCTCGGTACGGTCGTCGGCTTCCTGTTTACCTTTACCGAGCGCTTCTTCCATTCGCGCTCCAACCGCCTTGCGATCTCGGTCGGATTCGTTTTTCTGACCGTCGCAATCTCGATGCTGAAATTAGAGATCGGCGGCGTGCATATCGCCTTTTCGTCGCTCCTCTCCTGTATGATGCTCGGTGCGGTCTTCTGTAACGTTTGCGACTTCTCGGCAGAGCTGATGGACCGTCTCGACCGTTGGACGGCACCGCTGTTTATCCTTTTCTTCGTCATCAGCGGCGCGGAGCTTGACCTCTCGGTCTTTACCGATTACCTCATCGTGCTCGTCGGAGTCGTCTATATCGCCTTCCGTTGCCTCGGCAAGTATTACGGCGCTTACTTCAGCGCACTGATCTCCAAGGCACCCGAAAACGTGCGCAAATACCTCGGTATCACACTCTTTCCACAGGCGGGCGTTGCCCTCGGTATGGCGATCAAGGCCGCAGAGCTTGGCTCGGCGGGCGTGATGGTCGCCAATATCACCCTGTTCTCGGTGCTGATCTACGAGCTCGTCGGCCCCTTTCTTACGAAGATCTCCTTGCAAAAGGCGGGCGAGATCAACGAGGACGGCAGAGTCAGCGCGCGATTTGCGCACTTTCATCTCTTGAGCAGCCGTCACCGCAAGGACGATTAAAAAGGAAAACCCACACGGGTTTTCTTTTTTTGCTTGCCAAAATGCAAGCGTTGTGGTATAATAATTTTTAGTGTGCAAATTTTAAGGATGGAATCAAAATGATTACAGTCAATAATTTAAGCTTCAACTTCGGCGGCCAGCTGCTTTTCAAGGACGTCGATCTGAAATTCACCCCCGGTAACTGCTACGGCGTGATCGGCGCCAACGGCGCGGGGAAGTCGACCTTCTTCAAGCTTCTTTGCGGCGAGCTTGAGCCCACCAAGGGCGAGGTCTCGATTGCGAAGGATCAGCGTATGTCGGTACTGCGTCAGGATCACTTTGCCTTTGAGGAATATACCGTGCTTGACACCGTTATTATGGGCAACGCACGCCTTTACGAGATTATGAAGGAAAAGGACGCCCTCTATTCCAAGGAGGACTTCAGCGAGGAGGACGGCATCAAGGCGTCGGAGCTGGAGGCGGAATTTGCCGAGCTGAACGGCTGGGAGGCAGAGTCCGATGCGTCGAAGCTCATTCAGGGGCTCGGACTTTCTGTTGATTGCCTTTACGATCTGATGAGCACGCTGAAGGAGAGCGAGAAGGTCAAGGTGCTGCTTGCGCAGGCGCTCTTCGGCAACCCCGATATTATTCTGCTTGACGAGCCGACCAACGGTCTTGACCTCGATGCGGTGATGTGGCTGGAGGATTTTCTTGCCGACTATTTCGGCACCGTCCTCGTCATTTCGCACGACCGCCACTTCCTCAACGACGTCTGCACCAATATCGTCGATATCGACTTCGGCGGCATCAAAATGTACGTCGGTAACTACGAGTTCTGGTATGAATCCAGCCAGCTCATTCAGCGTATGATCAAGCAGCAGAACAAGAAAAATGAGGAAAAGATCAAGGAGCTGCAGGAATTTATCTCGCGCTTCTCGGCAAATAAATCGAAATCGCGTCAGGCGACATCGCGCCGCCGCCTTCTCGACAAGCTCACGGTGGAGGAGATGCCTGCCTCCTCGCGCCGCTATCCCTTCATTGGCTTCACGATGGACAGGCTCCCCGGTAAGGATATCCTATTTGTCAACGGCATTTCCAAAAAGCAGGGCGGCGTCGATCTTTTGAAGGACATTTCCTTCACCGTCAACAAGGGCGAGAAGATTGCCTTCGTCGGCAGTGAAATGGCGATTACCTCGCTCTTCCGCATTCTGATGGAGGAGGAAGAGCCCGATAGCGGCTCCTTCCGTTGGGGTGTCAGCATCTCGGTCTCCTATTTCCCGCACGACAACTCCGATTACTTCAACAACCATGACGAAAGCATTCTCGATTGGATGCGCGCATACTCCAAGGATCAGACCGAGACCTATTTGCGCGGCTTTCTCGGCAGAATGCTCTTCTCGGGTGACAGTATTTATAAATCGGTCAAGGTTCTCTCGGGTGGCGAGAAGGTGCGCTGTATGTTCTCGCGTATGATGCTCTTCGGCTCCAACGCTCTCGTTGTCGATCAGCCGACTGACCACCTCGATCTTGAGTCGATCACCGCCGTCAATAACGGTCTTATGGACTTCGGCGGCAATATCCTTTTTAGCTCGCACGACTATGAGATCGTCAATACCGTCGCCAACCGCATCATTGAGATCAAGCCCGACGGCACGATGGCAGACTTCCTCGGCACCTACGAGGAATTTCTCGCGCGCCGCGCTGTCGCGGAATAATGCAGTACAGAATCGACGCGCAGGATGACGGAATGCTCCTGCGCGCCTTCATTCGTCAGCGCGCGCGCCTTTCCTCTGCCTTGCTCGCCTCGCTGAAGCGGCGTGAGGACGGCATACAGGTCAACGGAGAGAGGGTCACGGTGCGCCGCATTCTGCATACGGGCGACCTCGTCACCCTCAATTTTGAGGATACGCACGAAGCAGAGAAGGTCACGCCCGTCGATCTTCCGATCTCAGTCGTTTACGAGGATGATGATATACTCGTGGTCAACAAGCCGCCCTTTATGCCAACGCATCCATCCTTCCGTCATCCCGACGATACGCTCGCAAACGCCGTCGCCTATTACTTCGCGCGGCAGAACCGACCCTTCGTCTTTCGCCCGATCTCGCGCCTCGACAGAAACACGAGCGGACTCGTACTGCTTGCGAAGGATCGCGTTGCCGCAGGCATTCTCGCGTGTGCGATGCGCCGCGGCGAGATCAAAAAGACCTATCAGGCACTCCTTGACGGCAGGCTGTCAAAGCACGCGGGCAGACTCATCACGGGCATCCGACGCGCGCCCGACACCATCATCGTGCGTGAGGTTACTCCACCGGGGGCTGACGGCTCGGATATCGCTGTCACCGACTATCGCGTGGAAAAGGAGGGGAGCTACACCCTCGTCACGGCGAGCCCCCTGACGGGGCGCACGCATCAGCTGCGCCTGCACTTTGCCTACCTCGGCGCACCGATCCTCGGCGACGATCTCTACGGGCGCGAATCCGCCGATATTCCGCGGCAGGCGCTCCACGCCGCGTGCCTGACCTTCACCCATCCCAAAAGCGGGGAGGTGCTGACGCTCAGAGCGCCGCTCCCTGCGGATATAGCGGATCTTTTGGATTCATAAAAACCGTCGGACCAACGGTTTTTTAAGTTTTTCTCTTGACAAACCGAAAGAACCGTGGTATGATAGGAGTGTTTTGGAGGCATAGCTCAGTTGGTCAGAGCGTACGGTTCACATCCGTGAGGTCTTGGGTTCGAGCCCCCATGTCTCCACCAAAAAATCCGAAAGCAAAAGCTTTCGGATTTTTTTACACGGCAGACGGTGTCACCACCCTCACGGGCGGTTATAGCATCGACTAAAAAACAAAAACGAAAGACGGATTTAATCCGTCTTTCGTTTTTTATAGAGAAGATAAATCAGGAGTCCCGCACCGCAGCCGAACAGCATTCCGATGCCATCGTAAAGCAGATCGGTAAATTGAAACGCACGACCCGGCACGAACATCTGATGGACCTCGTCAAGGAGTGCAAAGAGGAGCGAGAAGAGAAGCGAGAAAAGCGGGGCAACCCAAATCTGCCGCAGGGAAAAGGAGAAGAGAAGGAGGGTGCCTGCAAACGCCATCGGAAGAAAGATCACACAGTGCGCCAGCGTCCGTACGATCGAGTCCGCGCGGATCATCACCGCCTCCTGCGCGTCAGCATCCAAGCTCTCAAAATCGGGGTAAAGCACCGCCGCCAGAATGTTGCTGATCCCACGGCTGGTATCGGTCGATGCCGAGGCATCCTCAGCCGAAAAGCCGAAGACGGTAAAGAGATTTAACAGTATGACGAGGATCAGAAGCGACCGACAAAGCCAAAGCGTTTTTTGTCCCATCACATACACCCAAGCGGCAGATTCTCAACGGCAAGCGGTGCGGCGTACTCCGCAAGCTCGGCAAATGCCGATTTCGCAAGGCGCAGCTTTTCCGCCCTGTCGGTATCCTTGATCGGCAAAGGGGCCATCGTATCGCATTCGTGCTGCTTCGGTGAAACCTCGATTCCCGCAATCCCCGCGTCGCGCATCTGGGAGAAAAACTCGTCTGTGAGGACTGACAGCGGCCGCGAGATCATCACCTTATGGGTTTGAAAGCTCATTCTGATCACCTCGTTTTGTTTTCAACGGAAAAGACGTGAGAATAAAAATCCGAGAACGGGGTTCTCGGATCCTTTGGAGCAGGCGACGGGAATCGAACCCGCGTAGTCAGCTTGGGAAGCTGAAATTCTACCATTGAACTACGCCTGCGTTACAAATGGTATTATACAACACAGATTGCGCGTTTGTCAATCTCTTTTTGGAAAAAACCGATAATAATTTAACGACAAAAATTACACCCGTCGGGACAGTGGTTTGACCTCTCGGTCGCCTTTCTTGACAAAATTCTTGCCGACCAAGTAAAAAATGGCAGGCGTTGACTGCCATTTTTTTGTTTCGTGGGTAAAATAAGGTTGACAAATTGCTATGAAATATGGTAAAATTTATTGATGGAAACCAAAGCAAACGGAGGAATGAGAATGGCAGAAACGACGAAAAAGGCACAGGCGTACGGTGACCAAAGTATTAAGATGCTCAAGGGCGCCGACCGCGTCAGAAAGCGCCCCGCCGTCATCTTCGGCTCGGATGGGCTGGAGGGTTGTCAGCACTCCTTCTTTGAGATCCTTGCAAACTCGGTCGACGAGGCGAGAGAGGGGAACGGTACCGAGATCATCGTCACCGCCTATAACGATCGCTCGATCGAGGTCGAGGACTTTGGTCGCGGCGTTCCGCTTGGCTACAATGAAAAGGAAAAACGCTTCAACTGGGAGCTTGTATTCTGCGAGCTTTACGCGGGCGGTAAATATACCAACAACGACGGCGACTCGGCATATGAGTATTCGCTCGGTCTGAACGGTCTCGGCGCATGCGCGACGCAGTACAGCTCGGAATATATGCAGGTCAAATCCTACAAGGACGGAACGCTCTACGAGATCGACTTCAAAAAGGGCTCGCCTACGAAAGACAAGCTCCGCACCCGTCCCCTTGAGCGCACCGATAAAAAGCGCACGGGTACGGTCATTCGCTGGCGCCCTGATCTTGAGGTCTTTACCGACATCAATATCCCCGAGGAATTCTTTACCTCGACGATGCGCCGTCAATCGGTTGTCAATGCGGGTATTCGCTTCGTTTTGCGCCTGCAAAGGGAGAACGGACAGTTTGAGACCAGCGAATATTTTTACGAAAACGGCATCGGCGACTATATCCGTGAGATCACGAGCGGCAACAACCTGACAGAGCCCGTGGTCTGGAAAATGGAGACTAAGGGGCGCGACCGTGACGACAAGCCCGAATACAAGGTGCGTGCGGAGATCGCGTTCTGCGCCTCCAACACCACCGCTTGCACGGAGTACTACCACAACTCGAGCTACCTTGAATACGGCGGCGCACCCGATCAGGCGGTGCGTACCGCATTTGCCTTTGCGCTGGATAAGTATATTCGCGCGCAAGGGAAGTACAATAAAAACGAAAGCAAGATCTCCTATGCGGATATTGAGGACTGCCTCGTTGTGATTATCAACAGCGCTTCTACGCAGACCTCGTACGAAAACCAGACCAAAAAGGCGATCAACAACGTCTTTATCAAAAAGGCGTTGACCGAATACCTCAAGCAGCAGCTTGAGATCCACTTCATCGAGCATCCGAACGATGCCAACGTCTTCGCAGGACAGGTCCTGATCAATAAGCGCAGCCGTGAGGCGGCAGAGAAGGCGCGCATCGAGGTCAAGGCGAAGATCTCCGCGGGCGGCAATATGGACATCTCCAACCGCGTGGAAAAATTCGTCGGCTGTCGCTCGAAGGATCCAAACCTACGTGAGCTTTATATCGTAGAGGGTGACTCTGCACTCGGCTCCTGCAAGCTCGGCCGCAACGCCGAATATCAGGCGATCATCCCCGTGCGCGGCAAAACGCTCAACTGCATGAAAAGCACCTATGCGAAGATCTTTGAAAGCAAGATCATCTGCGATCTTCTGCGCGTGATCGGCTGCGGTGTTGAGATCGAGGGGAAGGTCAAGGGCGACCTTGCCAAATTCGACTACGAGCTTCTGCGTTGGTCGAAGATCATCATCTGTACCGATGCCGATGAGGACGGCTTCCAGATCCGCACCCTGCTTCTGACGATGTTCTACCGCCTGCTCCCGACCCTGATCGAGAAGGGGCGCGTCTTTATCGCAGAGTCTCCGCTCTTTGAGATCACGGCGAAGGATCAGACCTATTTTGCGTACAACGAGCAGGAGAAGGCGGATATCTTAAAGCAGCTCGGCGACACGAAATATACGCTTCAGCGCTCGAAGGGGCTTGGTGAAAACGAGCCCGAGATGATGTGGCAGACGACGATGAACCCCGCGACCCGCCGTTTGATCGCCGTCTCTACCGCGGAGGCAGAGAAAACGCTTTATATGTTTGAGACGCTGCTCGGCGACGATCTGCCCGAGCGTAAGCGCTTCATCGCAGAAAACGGCAGCCGCTACGTGAAGGATGCCGACGTATAAACTGATCAATTAAAAAATCGAGGTTATAAATTATGGAAACACTAAAGAGATCCGCTACCTTTGCAGGCGTTAAAGGGCCTGTTCTTACCGTCGTGATGGACGGTGTCGGTCTTGCGCCCGACAACGGCGCAAACGCGATCAGCGCGGCGCACACCCCGACGCTTGACAATCTTTTGGCAAATTATCCTACCGTAAAGCTGAAGGCACACGGTACCGCCGTGGGTCTGCCCTCCGACGACGATATGGGTAACTCCGAGGTCGGGCACAACGCCCTCGGCGCAGGTCAGGTCTTCGCACAGGGGGCAAAGCTCGTTACGCAGTCGATCGAGTCGGGCAAGATGTTCGCCTCGGGCACGTGGTGCGAGCTTGTCGCTTCGGTCAAGGAGAAGAATTCCACCCTTCACTTCATCGGACTTTTCTCCGACGGTAATGTTCACTCTCATATCGACCACCTGAAGGCGATGCTGAGGCAGGCAAAGGCAGAGGGCGTCGCACGCGTACGCATTCATATTCTGATCGACGGCCGTGATGTTGGTGAAACCTCGGCACTTGAATATATCGACCCCTTCGAGGGATTCCTTGCTGAGCTGAACGACGCGGGCTTTGATGCGAAGATTGCATCGGGTGGCGGCAGAATGCAGATTACGATGGACAGATATGAGGCGGATTGGTCGATGGTCGAGCGCGGTTGGAGCACCCACGTGCTTGGCGAGGGGCGCACCTTTGCCTCTGCCGCTGAGGCAGTCAAGACCTATCGCGAGGAGCTGAAGGTCATTGACCAGGATCTGCCCCCCTTCGTGATTGCGGAGAATGGCAAGCCCGTCGGCACGATCGAGGATGGCGACAGCGTGATCTTCTACAATTTCCGCGGTGACCGCGCCATTGAGATCTCCAAGACCTTCGAGGCGGGTGCCGATTTCGATAAGTTCGACCGCAAGCGCGTTCCCGCCGTTCTTTACGCGGGTATGCTGGAATATGACGGCGACCTTCACATCCCCTCACGCTACCTCGTTAACCCGCCCGAGATCACGGGCACGATGAGTGAATACCTTGTCGGTGTCGGCATCACTCAGCTCGCTATTTCCGAGACCCAGAAGTACGGCCACGTCACCTATTTCTGGAACGGCAACAAGAGCGGCAAGTTCTCTGAGGAGCTGGAGACCTATATCGAGATCCCCTCGGATGTCGTCCCCTTCGAGCAGCGCCCCTGGATGAAGTGCGCCGAGATCACCGATAAGCTGATCGAATGCCTCGAATCGGGTAAGTATCAGTATCTGCGCGTCAACTTCCCGAACGGCGATATGGTCGGGCATACGGGCAACTTCCTTGCGACCGAGTGCAGTATGGAGGCACTTGACCTTCAGCTTGCGCGTATTCTCAAGGTCGTTGATCAGCTCGGCGGTGTTGCTCTCATCACCGCAGACCACGGAAACGCCGACGAGATGTATGAGATCGACAAGAAGACGAAGGGACCGAAGGTAGGGAAGGACGGCAGCTTCAAGGCGAAGACCAGCCACACCCTCAATCCCGTGCCCTTCATCATCTACGACAACCTCTATAAGGATGCCTATACTGTCAAGGAGGATGTCGGCAGCTTCGGACTTTCGAACGTCGCCGCAACCACCGTCACCCTGCTCGGCTACGTTCCGCCGAAGGAATGGGATGAGTCGATTATCAAAGCATAAGTAACAAAAAAGCGGCATAATCTGCCGCTTTTTTGCATAGGATGGGGTATGAAAAAAATATTCCTTCTACTTCTCTGCATCCCGCTTTTGATGACCGCCTGCGCCGCGCCCTCGCTTGACGTCGGCGGAGCACTCGCAGAGCTTGGAAAAAGCTACGGCAAACTGCCGATGGGGAGCTATTATGAGACCGCCGACGGAAGCATCAGCAAGGCGGAGCTGCTTTTGCTCTACGATCCCGACGGCTCGCTCCCTGACGGTACGATTCTGTCTGCCGCGCTTTATCTCGGCAGCTCCTTCGATGAGGTTTTTGAGCTTGCCCTCTTTGGTTGCGCAGGGAGCGATGCAGCGATGCAGGTTTCCGTGCTTTGCCATCGGCGCGCCGATTTTTTGAAGGGATTTGACGCGACGCTTGAATCCACCGTCATCCGTTACGGGGAATACGTCTTTTTTGCCGCGATTCCGTCGGTTGAGGGAATAGAGGAGCTCGCTGACCGCGTCTTCCAATAAAAAACTGTCGCAAAATGAATTGCGACAGTTTTTTTGTTATATTATGAAAGCTTCGCGATCGCCGCGAGAAGTGCTTCCCTCGTGGCGTTGTACTTCTCAAGCTTTGCGCGCTCCGCATCCACGACGGCGGCGGGTGCCTTCGCAAGGAAGCCCTCGTTTGAAAGCTTGCCCTGCAGACGCTTGATCTCGCCCTCAGTCTTTGCAAGCTCGCCCGACAGACGCGCGCGCTCCTTATCAAGGTCGATCATCTCTGCCATCGGAATGAATGCGGTCGCACCCTCGGTGATGATGCTGACGGCGTCATCCTTTTCATAGGCATCCACGATCTCGACCGATGATGCCGATGCCAGACGGATCATAAACGCCTCAGCCCCCTTGAAGGTGTCGGAGTATTTGGTCACAAGATAGACCTTCGCCTTACGGGAGGGGGGAACGTTCATCTCCGCACGGCGGGTACGGATCGCGCCGATCATGGCGATCACGCGGTCAAGCGACGCCTCCTCCGCGGGGAAGACGAGCGACTCGTCAAACTTCGGATAGCTGCTGATCACGATGCTCTCTGAGGCGTGCGGCAGGGACTGATAGATCTCCTCAGTGATGAAGGGCATAAAGGGATGGAGCAGCTTCAGAATGCCCGTCAGCACATAGACAAGCACGCGGCGTGCAACCGCTGCACCCTTCGATTCCTTCTCGAACAGACGGCTCTTCGCAAGCTCGATATACCAGTCGCAGAAGATATCCCAGGTAAAGTCGTAGAGATCTGACAGCGCAACGCCAAGCTCGTATTTGTCCATATTTACATTGACGTTCTTCACCATATTGTTGTAGCGCGAAAGGATCCATTTGTCCTCGACCGACAGCTCGTCAAGCGCGGGGAGCGCGGTCTCCTCGTCCTCAGCGTCGAGATTCATCAGCACGAAGCGCGATGCGTTCCAAAGCTTGTTTGCAAAGTTACGCGCCGCCTCAATCTTCTCGTCGGAGAAGCGCATATCGTTACCGGGTGCGTTACCCGTTGCCAGCGCAAAGCGGAGCGCGTCGGCACCGTACTTTTCAATGATTTCCAAGGGATCGATTCCGTTGCCGAGCGATTTCGACATCTTGCGTCCTTGCGCGTCACGCACAAGTCCGTGGATGAATACGGTAGAGAAGGGCTCCTTGCCCATATGCTCAAGACCCGAGAAGATCATACGGGCGACCCAGAAGAAGATGATGTCGTAGCCTGTGACCAGAACGCTCGTCGGATAGTATTTTTCAAGCTCCTCGGTCTTGTCGGGCCAGCCCATCGTGGAGAAGGGCCAGAGTGCCGAGGAAAACCAGGTGTCCAGCACGTCGGATTCCTGATGCACGCGTCCGCCGCACTTCGGGCAGACCGTGATATCGGTCTTCGAGACCGTCATCTCGCCGCAGTCGTCGCAGTAGAACGCGGGAATTCTGTGTCCCCACCAGAGCTGACGGGAAATACACCAATCGTGCACATTCTCCATCCAGTTGGTATAGGTCTTCGTAAAGCGCTCGGGCTCAAACCTGACCTTGCCGTCATAGACCGCCTTCAGCGCAGGCTCGGCAAGCGGCTGCATACGGACGAACCACTGATCCGAGGTCATCGGCTCTACCGTCGTCTTACAACGGTAGCAGGTGCCGACGTTGTGCGCGTGCGGCTCGACCGACAGAAGATAACCCTCGCTCTTTAGATCCTCCACCAGCGCGCGGCGGCATTCGTAGCGATCCATACCCTCGTACTTGCCCGCAAAGCGGTTCATCGTGGCGTCGTCGTTCATGACCTTGATCTGCTCAAGGTTATGGCGCTGACCGACGAGGAAGTCGTTCGGGTCGTGCGCGGGCGTGATCTTTACACAGCCCGTACCGAAACCGATCTCAACATAATCGTCGGCAATGACTGGGATCTCGCGCCCAACGAGCGGCAAAATCAACGTCTTGCCGATCAGGTGCTTCGTCGTGTCGTCGTTCGGGTTGACCGCAACGGCGGTATCACCGAACATCGTCTCAGGACGCGTGGTTGCGATCTCAACGTAAGCATCCTCCCCCTTGATCGGATACTTGATATGCCAGAAGGAGCCCTCCTGCTCGCTATACTCGACCTCCGCATCCGAGAGGGCTGTGATACAGTGCGGGCACCAGTTGATGATGCGGTTGCCGCGATAGATCAAATCCTTCTCGTAAAGGTTTACGAAGACCTCACGCACCGCGCGGGAGCAGCCCTCGTCCATCGTGAAGCGCTCACGCGTCCAGTCGCAGGATGCGCCGAGCTTCTTCAACTGGCTGATGATGCGGTTGCCGTACTTATGCTTCCAATCCCAGACTCGCTCCAAGAATTTTTCACGTCCGAGATCGTAGCGCGTCAACCCCTCCTCGGTGCGAAGCTGCTCCTCAACCTTGATCTGCGTTGCGATACCCGCATGGTCGGTACCTGGTACCCACAGCGTGTTGTAGCCCTCCATGCGGCGACGGCGCACCAAAATGTCCTGCAGGGTCTCGTCCAGCGCGTGTCCCATATGAAGCTGTCCTGTGACGTTCGGGGGCGGAATGACCACCGAAAACGCGGGCGCGGGATCCTTCGGATCGGGTGTAAAATAGCCCTTATCGCACCAATTCTGATAGAGTCTTTCCTCAAATTCAGAGGGGGAATAGGTTTTTGCAAGCTCTTTTCTCATAATACTTCCTTTCTCGGTAAAAACAAAAAGCGCCCCGAAAAACAGGACGCAAATAGCGCGGTACCACCTGATTTTGCATCAAAGATGCACACTCAAACGCCTTAACGCGGCAGACGGCAGATTCTACCCCTTGCAAAGCAAGGCTCTTTCCGCAGGCGGTGAAGTGACCTTCGGAATCGCTCTTGCCGTGCTCGCACCCACCGCACGTTCTCTGCGCCAAGATACAAAACCTACTCGTTCCACCATAGCCAACGCATATTTTACCATAGAAAACAGATTCTGTCAAGGGATTTGATTGACTTTTTCCTTTTTTCGTGATATCATTGAAGCGTAAGACCTGAAAAAGGCGTGTGTCGGGATGAGGCGCATCCATCCATTCGACCTTCCGCAGTGCGCTTGACCGTATGACCGAGGACGAATCGCGCTAAAGTCCTTGCATTTTCCGCACGCTTGTGATACAATAACTCTGTTAAAACGAAGAGGGGGAACCCGATATGGACATTTTTGAATACGTAAAGGATGCCTGCACCCGTGCCGCGGGGGCAAAGGGGGCGCGTGCGGGCGCATCCACCGCACTCCGTACCCGTGTGCTTTTGCGTGCCGCCGAGCTTTTGCTCGGTGAAAACGATGCAATCCTTGCCGAAAATAAGAAGGACCTTGCGCGCGCCGCGGAAAACGGCGTGCCGAGCGTGATGCTTGACCGCCTCTGCCTTACCGAGGAGCGCATAGCGGGCATTGCCGACGCACTGCGCGCGGTTGCCGCACTCCCCGATCCTACGGGCGCGGGTGACACATTTACCCGACCGAACGGACTGCGCATTACGCGGCTTCGCGTGCCGCTTGGTGTTGTAGGTATGATCTACGAGGCACGTCCGAATGTTACGGTCGATGCCGCCGCCCTGTGTATCAAAACGGGCAACGCCGTCGTTTTGCGCGGCGGTAAGGAGGCACTCTTTTCCAATATGATCCTTGCCACGCTTTTGCGCCGTGCGCTGACCGAATGCGACCTTCCTGCCGATGCTGTCATTCTTCTTGAACGCACTGAGCGTGAGGGGGTCGCCGCGATGAAGGCACAGCGCGGTCTGCTTGACGTGCTGATCCCGCGCGGCGGTCACGGGCTGATCCGAGCCGTCACTGACGGCTCTGCCGTTCCCGTTATCGAAACGGGGGCGGGCAACTGCCACGTATACGTGGATGCGGCGGCGGATATCGATATGGCGCTCAGGGTCTGTGAGAATGCGAAGCTTTCGCGTCCCTCGGTCTGTAACGCCGCGGAAACGCTGCTCGTTCACTCGGCGATCGCGGCGGAATTCCTTCTGCGCTTCCGCACCCTTACCGGAAAACGCCTTGAGCTGCGCGGCTGTAACCGCACCTGCGCCTTGATTCCCGGCATCACGCGCGCGACCGACGAGGATTATGCCACCGAGTACGACGACGCGATTCTTGCCGTGCGCGTCGTTGATAGCGTGGAGGAGGCCGTCGCCCATATCAACCGATACAACACGGGGCACAGTGAGGCGATCCTGACAAACGATATAAATACCGCAGAATACTTCCGCCAAAGCGTCGATGCGGCGGCAGTTTACGTCAACGCCTCGACCCGCTTTACCGACGGCGGCGAATTCGGCTTCGGTGCTGAGATCGGCATCTCCACGCAAAAGCTGCACGTGCGCGGTCCGATGGGGCTTTCCGCGCTGACTACGGAAAAATATTTCATTGACGGAAACGGACAGATCAGATGATAAAGGAAGTCATTCTTTGTAAATACGGAGAGATCGTCTTGAAGGGCGCAAACCGCGCCTCCTTTGAGTCACTTCTTCTGAAGGAGATCAAAAAGCGCGCGCACGCGTACGGAAATTTTCAGGTTACCCATGCGCAAAGTGCGCTGTATATCGAGCCGCAGGATGACACCTGCGATCTTGACGGAATGTTTGAGGCGGCAAAGCGGGTCTTTGGCATCGTTGGCGTCGGACGCGCCGCCGTCACCGAAAAGAATATGGATGCCATTCTGCAAACGGCAAGGGAATATCTGCCCGCGTGTATGGCGGGGAAGCGGACCTTCCGCGTCGATGCAAAGCGCAGTGACAAAACCTTCCCGCTGAAGTCGCCCGAGATCGCGGCAGAGGTCGGCGGCGTTCTGCTTGCCACCGTCAAGGGACTGCGCGTCGATCTGCATCACCCAGAATCCATGATCCGCGTTGAGGTGCGTGACCGTGCCGCATACATTCACGCCGATCAGCAAAAGGGTGTCGGGGGTATGCCGATCCGCTCGGGCGGGCGCGGACTGCTTCTGCTTTCCGGCGGTATTGACAGCCCCGTTGCGGGCTTTATGATGGCGAAGCGCGGCGTCGAGATCGAGGGCTTGCATTTTGAAAGCTACCCCTACACCAGCGAGGCGGCAAAGGAAAAGGTCATGGAGCTTGCCGACAAGCTCTGCGCCTACACCTCACGCATGCACGTGCACGTTATCTCGCTGACGCATATTCAAGAGGAGCTGCGCGATAAGTGTGAGGAGGACTATTTCACTCTGCTTCTGCGTATCTTTATGATGACGCTTGCCGAGCGCTGTGCCAAGCAGTACCGCTGTGAGGCCCTCATTACGGGTGAAAGCCTCGGTCAGGTCGCCAGCCAGACGATGAAGGCGCTCACCGTTACCGACAGCGTTGTGAATATGCCCGTCTTCCGTCCCTGCATCGGAATGGACAAGGAGGAGATCGTCAGCATTGCCCGTATGATCGACACCTTTGAGACGTCGATTCTGCCCTATGAGGATTGCTGTACCGTTTTCACGCCCCGCCACCCCCGCACCAACCCCGACCGTGAAAAGGTGATGGCAGAGCTTTGCAAGGTTGATTTTGAGACCCTGCTTGACGAGGCGTACGCCACGATGTATACCGAAACACGGCTGATCTACGACAGCTACCGTTAAAAAAACAAAAGGAATGCCAAGCGCGGTGTTCCTTTTTTCTTTTTTGACAGCAGGTTGCGACCGCTTTTTTTCTCCTTTTGTGTTAACATAGCGGAGAAGGGAGTGTTACATATGCTTTTTAAGACTAAAAGTGAAACCAAAGAACAAAAATTTGCCAACCGAGAGATCCTGTTTTTGCCGATCGACTCTATCCTTCCAAATCCCGCGCAGCCGCGCCAAAGCTTCGAGAAAGAGGCGATCGACGCCCTTGCCGACAGTATCCGCCGTTATGGGATCCTACAGCCACTGTCCGTGCGTCTTTGCGGTGCGGGGCGATACGAGCTGATCGCAGGCGAGCGCCGTTTGCGTGCGGCAAGGCAGGCGGGCTTTCTGCGAGTCCCCTGCGTGCTGATCGCGGCGGGGGAGCGTGAGAGCGCCGAGCTTGCCATTATTGAAAATCTGCAACGCCGCGACCTCGATTTTTTCGAGGAGGCAACGGCAATTCTCGCCCTGCTCCGCGAATATCTGCTGACGCAGGAGCAAATCGCGGAGCGACTGTCGGTCAGCCAATCCTACGTCGCCAACAAGCTACGCCTTTTACGCCTTGATACCGAGCAACGGCAAATGATCCTGGAGGGGGAGCTCTCCGAGCGGCACGCGCGTGCGCTGTTAAGGCTTCCCGAATCCGAACGCACGGCGGCGATCGGTCATATCCGCCGCCACGGACTCAACGTTGCCGCGACCGAGGAATACGTAGAGCGTCAGCTTATGAAAAAAACAGAGCAGCCGCATCCGCACGCGCGTATTAGAGTAGGTGCGCTCCGCGATCTGCGTCTCTTTTACAACAGCATCGACCGTGCCGTTGCAACGATGCGGCGCGCGGGTGTTTCGGCAACCTGCAAAAAGGAGGAGAGCGAGGACGGAGTCGATCTTTTGATCAGAATCCGAAGGCCGCAATAAAAATCGAAAAAAATATGGACTTTTCTGAAAGGATGTGTTAAAATAAAGGTGTAAAGAGGTGATAATATGACACTTGGCAAAGCAATCAAGCAAATGCGGGAGAGTCTCGCCCTTTCGCAAGAGGAGCTTGCAAGCCATCTGAATATAGAAACGGGTGAGATCGAGACCTGGGAAAACGATCAGGTCCAGCCGACGCACGAGCAGCTGCAGATCATGGCAGATCTTTTTAACATCGGGATCAAGGATCTGATCAACGGACGTATTCCGAACATTACCCCCGAGCTTCTGCCGATCGCAGAGGACAAGCTCTTTTTCAAGCGCGTACGCCGCTTCGCACTTTTGATGGCGATCGCCGTCAGCGCACTTTTCCTCGGTGCCGCTGCGTATCTTTTCTTTAACGTTGACGATTTTTATTCGCTTCAGCGTACCGTTTTGTTTGCGGTGCTTTTCTTCGTCGCAATGGCAACGGCAACCGTTGCGGGCTTGCGCTACTCGTGGTTTTTATTCCGTCATCTGGTGGTCGCACCGACCGATGCAAAGCGGATCCGCCGCTTTGGAGTGATCTTCCGCCTTTTCATTCTGCTTGCCTTGCTGCTCCTCGCGCTTTCGGTGTTCTGGATCTTCGCGGCAAAGGAGCTTCTTCTGCTTGACGATCATGCCGTCGTCGCGGGTACCTTCGCGCTGATCGCTCTTTCCGCGTTCCTTTTCGTGTTTTTCGGAGTCCTCAACGGTGAGTATTATCACCGCGATCCTGAGAAGCGAGCGCGTAACCGCTGGGATCTGACGGGGCGCGTTTGCTCGACTGCGTTGATCCTTTCAACGATCGCCTACCTGTTCGTCGGTCTGATCTTCCGTGTTTGGCATCCGACTTGGATCATCTTTCCGCTTGCGGGTATGTTCTGCGGCATCTACATATCGGGGCTTCCCGAAAACTGAAAGGTTGTCATCTTTGGGAAAAACCGAAAATGGCGAAAAGAGCAATAGATAATTGACTCTATTACGCTTTGCAATCATTTGAAAAAGTATTAAGGTTGAAATTCTAACGAATTTCTCCAAATATTGAATGCCATAACTTTGCCCTCCCCAGTCGCATAGTTGTCCGCCTTCACCGCCCAAGCGGCGGTTTGACGCACTCCTTGCTTGATGGGGTATCGCTTCTGAAAAACACCGCACTGCGGTGTTTTCCTTTGCTCACCCCAAATCCGACGAGCCTTTATCAAACATGGGCTTTTCTCAAAGATTGAGAAAAGCCCTGTTTTTTGCCAAAAACTGTAAACATGTGGCGAACTGCACTAAAATACACTTTAAAAATAAATTTTTTTATAGAAAATGCAATAAAAGTATTCCCTTTTTGGAAAAGATGTGTTATAATAAAGACAGAAACGGAGAAAGCATATTCCGTTTCGGAAAGGCAGACAAACGATGAAGATTACAGTAACCGGCAGACAGTTAACAGTCAGAGAATCGCAGAAGGAGATGGCGGCGCGCAAGCTCTCCAAGTTTGACCGTATTTTCGGCGATCTTGCAGAGGCGTTCGTAACCTTCAGCGCACGGCACGACAAAGAGATTATCGAGATCACCATTAGGCAGGGCGGCACCCTCTTTCGCAGTGAGGAGCGCTCGGATACCTTCAATAACGCAATGGACGAGGCGATCGAATCGCTCGAGCGCCAGATCCGTAAGAATAAAACCAGACTCCAGCGTCAGCTCCGCGACACGACCCTCATTGACTTCGGTCAGCTGACCGATATCGACGTGGAGGAGGAGACCGAATTCAAGATCCGCCGCAAATCCTTCCCCTTCAAGCCGATGTCCCCCGAGGAGGCAATTCTGCAAATGAACCTGCTCGAGCACGACTTCTTCGTATTCCTTGATGCGGAAAGCGGCGACCCCTCGGTCGTCTATAAGCGCCGCGACGGCGACTACGGACTTATCACCCCCTCGGAAGAATAAAACAAAACGGGACGGATATTTTCCGTCCCGTTTATGTTTTTTATTTTATTTCGTCGCAACCAGATGAATGCAAAGCCGGAGATCTCATCCTTGAAGTCGATGAAATTCGGCTTGCCCTTCGCGCCGTAGGTCACGGTCGATTCGTCAAACTCAACGCCCATGCGCTTGAAGTACGCGATCGCGCGGTCAACGAAGTTGGTCGAGATCGCGACGTGTCCGTAGGTGCCGCGGATGGGTGCGTTCAGGATCTCAAATTCCTTGCCTGCAAAGTAGCCCTTCGAGGTCGTCTCGAGCGGCAGACCAAAGGGCTTCGCGAGCATTGCCATCACAGCCTTTTCGGGGGCTTGATCTTAACAACGGGGATCAGACCGAGGTCGTAGATCTTTTCTCCATTGTGTTCATCTTTATAGTGCTTCTTTACAGTGGTTTTTTAACAATGGCAGAATAATTGCGCGGGTAGAGGTCGGGCGTTTTTTGCACTTTCCGTGCGAGGATTGCCGTATGCTCCAGTATCTCCTCAGGCCGCTTGACCGTCAGCGGCAGGATCGCTTCGATTTTGCCACCAAGCCTCGTGATGCCGCGCGTTGCCGCGTCCAGCTCCTCCTTTGCACCGCGCCCCTTCATCGCAAGGAAAATACCGTGGGGGCGTGCGAAGGGAAGACAAAGCTCGGATAACACGGGCAGTGCCGCAACCGCGCGGGCGGTCACAACGTCAAAGGATTCGCGCAGCTCGGTTTTCGCTGCATCCTCGGCACGTGCCGTCAGTACCCCGAGATTGGTCAGCCCCAAAAGCGCCGCGGTCGCCGAAACGTACGCCGTGCGCTTCGCCGTTGAATCGAGCGCCGTGATCGAAAGATCGGGGCGACAGATGGCAAGCGGCAAACTCGGAAAGCCCGCACCGCAGCCAACGTCAAGCACGCGTGCGCCGCTTGGGATATTCGCCTGTCCCATCAGCGAATCCACGTAGTGCAGATCTATGATCTTCTGTGGCTCCTTGATCGCCGTCAGATTGTAATGCTCGTTTTCGGTAAGCATATGCTCGGTGAGACGAAAAAAAAGGGAAGCGCGCTCCTCGGTCAACAGCTGTGAAAGTCCGTTACGCGCAAACGCGGCGTAGAGATATTCGTAAAAACCGTCACGGTTCAGCTCGAGCATACGCTCACCCCTTTACTACATTTTAGATTATTATAAGTGTTTCACATGCGCATTGTGTGAATAAAATGTAAATATTTCCTTTACTAAAAAGCAGTATAAATCATATATTTCACGACTGTTTGTAAAATAATTAAAGTAAAAAGTGAAAAAACTATTGACAATTCGGTAGTAATATGGTAGTATTACTGCGTAAAAGCATGGATGAAGAGAGTATCGTGGCGAACCGTTTGCAGAGAGCTGTCGTAAGGTGAAAGGACAGTATTCGGAACCGTGAGAAAAACACTTCGGAGCTGGCGGAAGAAAGCTGTATGGTGAGTAGAACCGCACGTTCATCGCGTCAAGATGTTTGAGTGGACCGTTTTTGCGGTCAATTTGGGTGGTATCGCGGAGGTTTTGGCTTTCGTCCCATGTCGGGGCGGAGGTTTTTTGTTTATATGCCACGCCGTTTAACGCGTAAATTATGGAGGATGAATCTATGTTAAGAACACACACCTGTAACGAGCTCGGCATTGAGCATATCGGTAAAAGCGCGGTTCTGACGGGCTGGATCGAGACCGTTCGTGACCACGGCGGCGTTCTCTTCGTCGACCTGCGCGACCACTACGGCATCACGCAGATCGTATTTTCCGACGACAGCATGCTGAAGGGCATCACGAAGGAGACCGTCGTTCTGGTTGAGGGAGAGGTTACCAAAAGAGACGAGGATACCGTCAACCCGAAGCTTGCAACGGGTCTCGTTGAGCTGCGTGCCGCACGCATTGAGGTGCTTGGCCCCTGTCAGCTCGGTCTGCCCTTTGAGATCGACGCGTCGACTCTGACGCGTGAGGAGGTCAGACTCAAGTACCGCTATCTTGACCTTCGCAACAGAAAGATCCACGATAACATCGTTCTGCGCTCGAGAATTTTGAGCTATCTGCGCCGTCAGATGGAGGATCTCGGCTTTATGGAGATCCAGACTCCCATTCTGACCGCATCCTCGCCCGAGGGTGCACGCGATTACCTCGTTCCCAGCAGAAAGCATAAGGGCAAGTTCTACGCTCTGCCGCAGGCACCCCAGCCGTTCAAGCAGCTTCTGATGGCGTCGGGCTTTGACCGTTACTTCCAGATCGCCCCCTGCTTCCGTGATGAGGATGCCCGTCAGGACCGTTCCCCCGGAGAATTCTACCAGCTCGACTTTGAGATGTCCTTTGCAACGCAGGAGGATGTTTTCGAGGTGGCTGAAACCGTCATCTACAACACCTTCAAGGAGTTCACAAGGAAGGAGGTCTCGAAGCCGCCCTTCCGCCGTATCACCTTTGCCGACGCAATGATGAAATACGGCTCGGATAAGCCCGATCTGCGTAACCCCCTCATCATCGAGGATCTGACCGACTTCTTTGCGGGCGTTGATTTCCCGCTCTTCAAGGGCAAGCCTGTCCGCGGTATCGTTGCCGACTGCGCAGGCAAGTCCAAGAAGTTCTTTGAGGAATCGCTCAAGTTCGCAATGAGCATCGGTATGAAGGGTCTCGGTTATCTCACCTTAAACGGCGGGGAATACAAGGGCCCGATCGCAAAATTCCTCTCCGAGGAGCAGAAGGCAGAGCTGACCGCACTCGTCGGCATCAAGGAAGGGGAGACCCTCTTCTTCATCTGCGATGCGCCCGCCGTTGTCAACCGTCTGGCAGGTGAGATCAGAACCTGGCTTGGCCGTGAGCTTGATATCATCCGCCGCGACTCCTACGAGTTCTGCTTCATCGTTGACTTCCCGATGTACGAGCTGAACGAGGAGACCAATAAGATCGACTTCACCCACAACCCCTTCTCGATGCCTCAGGGCGGTATGGATGCACTTCTTAACAAGGATCCTCTCGAGATCTTCGCATACCAGTACGATATCGTCTGCAACGGTGTTGAGCTTTCCTCGGGTGCTGTACGCAACCACAACCCCGAGATCATGAAAAAGGCGTTCGAGATCGCAGGCTACGGCGAGGAGGACGTGAAGGCGAAGTTCGGTGCGCTTTACACCGCATTCTCCTACGGTGCACCGCCCCACGCAGGTATGGCACCCGGCGTTGACAGAATGATCATGCTCATCGCCGAGGAGGAGACCATCCGTGACGTCATCGCGTTCCCTTTAAATGGCAACGCGCAAGATCTGATGATGGGTGCCCCCGGCGAGGTTACCGAGCAGCAGCTGCGTGAGGTGCACATCAAGGTCAGAGACTGACCGAACGGTTTTTCAAATATTCATTCCGTGAAAGGAGCAATTATATGCAAAAAGAAACCCTGAACAGACTCCAGAAGCTCAATCAGTTAAGATTGACCGATGCCGAAGAAACAAACGTGCTTTCCTTCTTCGCCGCGCGTGAGGAAGAAATGAATATTTTGAATTCCATCGACACCGAAACCGTAGAGAGAATGGTACACGTTATGCCGATCGAGACCGTCGTGCGTGAGGATAAGGTCATCAAAAGCTTCACGCGGGAGCAGCTCCAGGCGGGCGCACCCGAAACGACCGACGGCTACTGGCAGGTGCCGCGTCTGGTTGAGTAAGGAGGAAGCACGATGAAGCTGTATATTGCAAAAAACGAGGGCGCAGTCGGTAAAAGGATCGCCCTTGACGATATGATCCTCACGAAGGATCTGCCCACCGCCGCAGGCTCGCGAATGCTCGACGGCTATATGAGCCTCTTTGATGCCACCGTGGTTGAAAAAGCAATGGCGGCAGGCTACGCCATCGACGGCAAGCTGAACGTCGGTGAATTTGGCATTGACCTGATGGGTGAGACCTCGTACTACGGTGCGATCGCCACCGACGGTCACCTTGTCTCTGCCGCAGCCGCGGCAATCGAGGACGGGGCTACTGCCGTTTTGTCGCTTGACGTCAACGGCGCACCGCGCCGTGCCGCCGCGCAAAGCGGTACGGTCTGTGTCAAGCCGACCTACGGAACCGTCTCCCGCTTCGGTACGGTTCCCGCCGCTTGCTCGGGTGAGTGCGTCGCCGTCACGGCAGGCACTGCCGCTGACTGTGAGGCACTGCTCGACGTGGTCGCGGGCTACGATGCAAAGGACGGCACGAGCCTTCCCGATGCGCTCCGCGGGGAAGCAAAGCCCATACGCCGCGTTGCCGTGCTGACGGCACTGACCGACGGCGTGGATGCCGAAACTGTCGCAAGGATCGAGGCAGCAAAGGCCGCCCTTTCGAAAAACGGGATCGAGGTCGCAAAGATCGACGGGGGCGAGCTGATCGCGGCACGCGTTGCATGGAATATTCTGATGTCTGCCGAGCTTTGCAACAACGTCTCCCGTTATGACGGCATCAAGTACGGTTACCGTACCCCGAGCTATAAAACGATTGACGAGCTTTACACGAACAGCCGCACCGAGGCATTCGGCGCATTCCTTAAGACCGTGATCCTCTTCGGCTCGGAAACGCTTTCCACCGATACCTATATGAAGGTCTATGATCAGGCACTGCGCGTGCGCCGCGTTCTCGTTGAGTATTTCAAGTCGCTCTTTGAGACGGTTGACGCCGTTCTTCTGCCTGCTTGCTCGACCTGCGCGTATGAAGAAAACGTAGACCCCGAGCTCGCTTTCACCGAAAATCTCTATACCGCCCCTGCGTCGGTCACAGGGCTTCCTGCGGTCGTCTTCGGCGGCGTTCAGCTGATCGGCGACGCCTTCTCGGATAAGGCGCTGCTGCAGCTTGCCGATCTTTGTGAAAAGGAGGGCAAATAAGTATGAAATACGAAACCGTCATCGGACTCGAGGTCCATATTGAAATGGCAACCGAATCGAAGATCTTCTGCTCCTGCTCGGCAAAATTCGGCGCAGAGCAGAACGAGCACGTTTGCCCCGCCTGCTGCGGTATGCCCGGTATGCTCCCCGTCGTCAACCGTCACGTCGTTGATCTCGGTATGAACGCGGGTATGATGCTCAACTGTCACATCAACCGCACCACGACCTTTGATAAAAAGAGCTATTATTATCCCGATCTTCCGTCCTCGTATCAGACCACCCAGTGGTTTGCCCCCGTTGCCGTCAACGGTACCGTCACCATTGAGACCGCAAACGGCAAAAAGGATATCCGCATCAAGCAGATCCATATGGAGGAGGATGCGGGTAAGCTCGTCCACGACGATTGGACCGATACCACGCTCGTTGACTTCAACAGAACCAGCGTTCCGCTGATCGAGATCGTCAGCCAGCCCGACCTCTCGAGCGCGGAGGAGGTCGTTGCGTACCTTGAGCGTCTGCGCTCGCTTTTACGCTTTGCGAAGGTCTCGGAATGCCGTATGGAGCAGGGCTCTATGCGCTGTGACGTCAACCTTTCGGTACGTCCTGAGGGCAGCGACAAGCTCGGTGTTAGAACCGAGATGAAGAATATGAACTCGCTCTCCGCGATCGTCCGTGCGATCGAGTATGAGACCGCACGTCACATCGACGCGCTCGAAAACGGCACCGAGGAGCTGGTGCAGGAGACCCGCCGTTGGGACGACATCAAGGGCAAGAGCTTCGCGATGAGAAATAAGGAAACGGCAGGCGACTACCGCTATTTCCCCGATCCGAACGTGATGCCCGTCGTCATCGACGATGCGTGGTATGACAGCATCAAGGCATCGCTTCCCGAGTTCCCTGAGGTCAAGCGCGCACGCTATATCGACGCCTACGGACTCAGCGAGTACGATGCCGATATGCTGACGCAAAGCCGCGCGCTCTGCGACTGCTTCGAGGCGGCGTACGCCGAATGCAAAAATGCGAAGGAGGCGGCAAACTGGCTGATCTCCGACTGTATGAACATCCTCAACAAGAGCCAGAAGACCGCCGACCAGCTGACGCTTGACGGCAAAGCACTCGGCGAGCTGATCCTGCTCGTGCTTGACGGCAAGGTCGGACGCGGTAACGCAAAGAAGATCCTGATCGCTATGTTTGATGAAAAGCTCGATCCTGCAAAATATGCAGAGGAGCAGGGCTTTATCGTGAGTAACGACACGGGCGCAATCGAGGCCATCGTCAAGACGGTCGTTGCTGCCGATCCCAAATCGGTCGCCGACTACAAAAACGGCAAGGAAAAGGCACTGATGGCACTCTTCGGCAAATGTATGCGTGAGCTGAAGGGCAACTGCGATCCGCAGGTGCTTCAGAAGCTGCTGAAGGATACGATTGATTCGCTCTAATATTCATCCCCAAGGGGCATTCCCCTTGGGGATTTCCTTTTTTCGTTTGCTTAAAGAAAAAACTGTAAGATTTGTCATTTTTTTAACGACATATCTTGACTAAAACCCAAAAATGTGCTATATTATATTCGTATGTCAAAAAATCATCCAATAAAGGAGAACTCAAGTATGTCGATGTATAGCAAAAAGACCATTGAGGACATTGATGTTGCAGGCAAGCGCGTATTCGTTCGTTGCGACTTCAACGTTCCGCTGACGGACGGCGTGATCACCAGCGATAAGAGAATCGTTGAGGCACTCCCCACCATCAAGTATCTTCTGGAGAAGGGTGCACGCGTGATCCTTTCCTCCCATATGGGCAAGCCCCACAACATTTTCACCGAGGGCTTCGGTCTGACCAAGAAGGAGAAGAAGAAGATCGCAGAGCTTCCCGAGGCAGAGCAGGCAGCCGCAACTGCCGCAGCACTTGAGAAGGCAAAGGGCGATCAGAAGAAGTTCACGCTGAAGCCGGTTGCCGATAAGCTCGCTGAGCTTGGTGTGAAGGTTGCCTTCGCGACCGACATTATCGGTGAGGATGCAAAGGCAAAGGCAGCCGCTCTGAAGGACGGCGAGGCACTCCTGATCGAGAACGTCCGCTTCGACGCAAGAGAAGAGAAGAACGACGCCACCTTCGCAAAGGAGCTGGCTTCGATGGCTGATATCTACGTCAACGACGCATTCGGCACCGCACACCGCGCACACGCATCCACCGCAGGCGTTGCAGATTATCTGCCCGCAGTTTGCGGTTACCTCATTCAGAAGGAGATCGGTGTGATGGGTAAGGCTCTGTCCGATCCCGCACGTCCCTTCGTTGCGATTCTCGGCGGTGCAAAGGTTGCGGATAAGCTGAACGTAATCGATAACCTTCTTACCAAGGTTGACACCCTGATCATCGGCGGCGGTATGGCGTATACCTTCCTCGCCGCAAAGGGCTATACCGTCGGCACCTCACTTCTTGACGACGAGAAGATCGACTACTGCAAAAATATGATGGCGAAGGCTGAGGAGAAGGGTGTAAAGCTTCTGCTCCCCGTTGATACCGTCGTTGCAAAGGAATTCCCGAACCCCATTGACGGTGCGATCGACGTAAAGACCGTTCCCTCGTCCGAGATCCCCGCAGATCTGATGGGTCTTGATATCGGTGAGAGCACCCGCGCCCTCTTTGCTGACGCGATCAAGAGCGCAAAGACCGTCGTTTGGAACGGTCCTATGGGTGTGTTTGAGAATCCCACCCTCGCGAAGGGTACGATCGCAGTTGCAGAGGCACTTGCTGAGTCCGACGCGATCACCATCGTCGGCGGCGGCGACTCCGCGGCAGCCTGCGAGCAGCTCGGCTTCGCACCGAAGATTACCCACATCTCCACGGGTGGCGGCGCATCGCTCGAATTCCTTGAGGGCAAGGAGCTTCCCGGCATCGCTTGCCTGCAGGACAAATAAGCAAAAAAGAGGATCTGACAATGAGAAGATATGTAATCGCAGGAAACTGGAAAATGAATATGACCCCTGCCGCTACGCGTAAGTTCATCACGGAGCTTGCTCCCATGGTAGCGGGCAAGGATAAGTGCGACATCGTTCTGTGCGTTCCCTACGTGGATCTCGCAGCGGCGATTGAGGCTGCAAAGGGCACCAACATCAAAATCGGTGCCGAGAACGTTCACTTTGAAAAGAGCGGTGCTTACACGGGCGAGATCTCCGCTGAGATGCTCTCCGAGATCGGCACCGAGTACGTCATCATCGGTCACAGCGAGCGCCGTCAGTATTTCGGCGAGACCGATGCGACCGTAAACCTTCGCACCAAGGCGGCGCTTGCCGCAGGGCTGAAGGTCATCCTCTGCCTCGGTGAGGTGAAGGACGAGCGTCTTGCAGGCATCACCGACGAGGTCGTTGCAATGCAGACCAAGCTCGACCTTGCAGGCATTGAGAAGGAGGATCTCAAGAACGTGATCATCGCGTACGAGCCCGTTTGGGCGATCGGCACGGGTCTTACCGCAACGCCTGAGCAGGCGGACGAGACCTGCGGCGTGATCCGTAAGACGGTTGCCGCTCTGTACGGTGAGGATGCCGCAGAGGCTATGATCATTCAGTACGGCGGATCGATGAACGACGGCAACGCGAAGGAGCTTTTGGCGAAGGTCAACGTTGACGGCGGTCTGATCGGCGGCGCATCCCTGAAGACCGATAAGTTCACGGCGATCGTTGACGCCGCAAACGCATAAATCGGGGGAGATCCCACCTCGGAAAAACCGATCCTATGAAAAAATCGGGCAATTTGCCCGATTTTTTCCGTCACCGCCACGGACGAATAACTTTTTTCAAAAAATGCAAAAAATCTCTTGCATTTTTGATTTCCTTGTGATATAATAATGTCCGTTAGTTTGTGATTAAATAAAAATATAGCGTCAGTCGCCCTCGCGGCGATATATTAGGAGGTGTCAAGATGGCAAAGTGCAGTATTTGCGGAAAGGGCGTTACCTTCGGTAACAACGTGTCCCACTCCCACCGCAAGACCAACAGAACCTGGAAGGCGAACATTCGCAGAGTAAAGGCAGTTGTAAACGGTACCAATAAGACGGTTCACGTTTGCTCCCGTTGCCTTCGTTCCGGTAAGGTAGAGCGCGCGTAAGCGTGCGTGAAAAAGCCGCCGTTTTATAGGCGGCTTTTTCCTTTGCAGAGGTAGTTATGTGTAAAACCGCACTCGTAGGGCAGGGGATGCCCCGCGCGGGAGTCGAGCGTCTGGAGTCCTTGGGCTACACGGTGCTACTACTGCCGACGCACCCGCATCTTTCAGCCCCCGTTGCAGATCATCCCGACACGCTCATTTTCAGATATCAAAGCACCCTCGTCACGGGTAGCTTCTACCGCGAGCTTTCAGCGGATCTGTTTGATAGACTGCTGTCAAGACATCGGTCGCTTTCACTTCTTTGCGATTCCACGGATGCACGCTCTCCCTATCCCTTTGACGTGCGCTTCAACGCCGTCACGGTCAGCGGGCATCTTTTTGGCAACCTCGGACATTTATCCGATCTTCTGCTTTCCTACGCCGACGATCACGCGCTTTCCGTACACCACGTTGCACAGGGCTATGCGGGCTGCTCCGCCTTTGCGCTCGACTCGCTTGTTTGCTCTGCTGATGTCGGTATCCTCAGGGCGGCGGCGGAGGTTGGTCTGCCGACCCTTCCCATCCGCACGGGCGGCGTTTTGCTTCCGCCTTTCCCCTACGGCTTCATCGGCGGTGCCGTTGCCGTTACGCGTGACACCGTTTATACCTGCGGCGCGCTTTCCGCTCACCCCGACGCTGTGCGCATCACGGATGCGATCACCGCATCAGGGCGCAGGACCGTCCCGCTTTTTGACGGTCCGCTCCTTGACGTCGGCGGCTTCCTTTTGTTTGACGAATAGGCTCTTGAAGGTCACCGCCAAAAGCGGTGCCAGCAAAAGCCCCGCAAACCCAAACAGCTTCGTGCCGAGATAGAGGAACAACAGACTCAATACGGGATGAATGCCAAAGCGCCGTCCGATAATATGCGGCTCTGCCCACTCGCGCCCGAGGAAGATCACGCCGTAAAGGATTAAAAGTCCCACGCCGCGCACGGTGTCCCCCGTCGCGAAGGCGTAGATCGCGAGCGGCAAAAGCGCCGTGCCCACGCCGAAAAGCGGCAAAATATCGAGCAGGGCAATGCTGAAGGAAAGAAGCAGGGCGTACGGCATCCGCAAAATGCAAAAGCCGATTAAAAGCGTCGTGAACACCAGCAAAAAGATCAGCGAGTAGGCACGCAGATAACCGAGGACCGTGAAGAGAATGCCGTCCTTGATCTTCAGAAGGAGCGTCTCTAGCCGTTTTGGCAGCGCGGCTCTCACCCCCTCGTTGATCCGATCGAAATCACTTGAAAAATAGACCGAGGCGATTACGCCGATCGCCACCGTAAACAAAAAGCGGGGCAACGCCGTAAAGACCGAGAGCAGGAGGTTTGGCAGAAAAACGCCGACCGCCTTTCCAAGATAGCTGAGCATAGCGGAAAAGAGTGCCTCTCCGCTTCCGCCAAGCGCCGCGAAGATCCCCTTGACCCACGAAAACAGGTCGTTCAGAAAGTCGGGATTTTCCGTAGCAAACCGTAAAAATTCGGACAGCTCGGACAAAAGGCGTGAGATGAGCAGATAAACGCCGACTCCTAACAAAAGATAGACCGAAAGCACGAGAACGACGCGCGCAACCCCACGCGGCACGCGTAGCCTCGCGCACAGAAACTCAGCGGCAGGGCGCAGAAGAAAGCAGAGCCCCCAGGCAAACAAAAAGGGGAAGAGGATCGGCAAAAGGTAGCGCAGTGCGACGTAACCGACGGCGCAAAGCAGCACGCCAAACCAGAGGATATCGGCATACCGCCGAAACGAAGATTCCTTTTCCTTCATACGCATCTCCTTTCTTGAGATGCAAACAGTATATGCGTATTCAAATAAAAATATAGATAAGAGGAGATCAAAATATGGTCGTCATTGAACTTGAAAACGGCAAGCAGATCAAGCTCGAGCTTTATCCCGAGCATGCGCCGAAAACCGTCGCAAACTTCAAAAAGCTGGTGAAGGAGGGCTTCTATAACGGCCTTGGCTTCCACCGCATCATTCCCGGCTTTATGATTCAGGGCGGCGACCCGCTCGGCAACGGTATGGGCGGCTCGGATGAGCAGATCTACGGTGAATTTGCCGCAAACGGTCACAACAACCCCCTGCGCCACACGCGCGGTGTCATTTCGATGGCACGCAGCATGATGCCGAACTCGGCATCCAGCCAATTCTTCATTATGCATGCGGATGCACCGCACCTTGACGGCAGTTACGCCGCCTTAGGTAAGGTCATTGAGGGAATGGATGCGGTCGATGAGATCGCAGAAACTCCCACCACCTACAGCGACCGTCCCGTCGTCCCGCAGGTGATGAAGTCGATCACCCTCGTTGACGAGGAATAAAAAGAAAAAGTGTATCAATTTTCATTGATACACTTTTTCTTTTAACCGATCTCGCCTGCCGTCAGCCTGATGATCAGATCAAGGTCGTCGGGCTGTACCTTTGCCTCGTGCGCGGCTTTGTTTCGCACGACCGCACCGCATTTTTCACAGCGATGCGAAAGGATATATCCGCGCTTCGGATCTGGCTCTGCGCGAAAGGGGCGCAGAATGCCGCCACAGGGGTTTGCGCGATCACCGGGAAACACGTCCACGTGAAGGGAGCAAAGGCAAAAGGGACAGTGGTTGCGCGAGGTGTAGCCGAGCGGTAAGACCTCTTTGCCGCACGCCTTGCAAATGAATGCGCTATCGTTTTTCGTAAAACGCTTGCTTTCCATAGCTCCTACTTTCCTACGCAGAATTTGCTGAAGATCCCCGATACGATCTCCTCGCTCACCGCACGTCCGTCAAGCTCCGAGAGCGCGCCGAGCGCGATCTCAAGATCGGAGGAGGCAACGTCGGCAGGAAGTCCCGATGCAAACGCCCTGAGCGAATCGGAAAGCGCCGCGCGCGCGTGCGTCAGCGCCGCAAATTGCCGTGCCGAGGTTAGAATGGCGGTGTCATTCACGGAAATATCGCCGTCGATAAAGAGTTTTTCGATCAGCGCGGTCAGCGCGTCAGCCGTTTTAGTCTTGGCAGACAGCGAAAGCACGTGCGTGAAGGCGTCAAACGCCGCACGTACCTCGGGAAGAAGATGAAGATCGGATTTATTCAGGAGAATGACCGTCGGGATATCGGTCTGCTTCAGCTCGGCGATCAGCGCCGCATCCTCATCCGTCAGAGGCTGTGAGCCGTCAAAGACGGCAAGGATCAGCTCGGCACTCTGCATATGCGCACGCGCACGCTCCACACCGATTCTCTCAACGGGATCGTCGGTGTCGCGCAGTCCCGCCGTGTCGGCAAGCGACAGGGTTACCCGTCCTGCGGTGGCGGTGCGCTCCAGCACATCGCGCGTCGTTCCCTCAAGCTCGGTCACGATGGCGTAATCGTCGCCGCACAAAAGATTATAAAGCGAGCTTTTTCCAACGTTCGGACGGCCGACGATCACGGTTTTGATTCCCTCGCTTATCGCGTGCCCCGTTTTATAGGTCGAAAGCAGATTGTCAAGATCGGCGGCGATCGCGGTAAGCCGCTCGGTCAGCTCTCGCGGTGAAAGCTCCGCAAGATCCTCGTCGGGGAAGTCGATCTTCGCGTAGATCTCGCTCACGACCGTCAAAAGACGGTCGTGTACGTCCGACAGACGGCGGGAAAGCCTGTCACGCGCATCCGAAGCACAAAGGCGGATCTGGGCGTAATTTTTAGCGTCAAGAAGCGTTCCGATCGCTTCGGCATCGGTCAGCGTCAGCTTGCCCGAAAGAAAGGCACGGCGCGTAAATTCCCCCGCAGGGGCAGGTGACGCGCCCGCAAGCAAAAGCGTCTCAAGAACCGCACGGGTGACAAGCACGCCGCCGTGGCAGGTGATCTCTACCGTGTCCTCCCCCGTATAGGAATGTGGCGCACGGAAGATGACGGCGGTGCCGTCGTCAATGCGCTCGCCGTCTCTTTCGATATCACCGTATACGACGGTGCGGGACGGGGTAGCAGAGAAGTCCTTGCCGCTTCGCGGAAAGAAGCAACGCGAAACGATTGCCACGGCATCAGGGCCGCTTGTACGGATAAGGGCAACCCCACCTTTACCGGGTGGGGTTGAAATAGCTGTTACGGTAGAATTAAAGTGCATCTTCTTCGGTTGCTTCGACCTCTGCCGCGGGAGCATCCTTCTGCAGACAGATAACGATCTTACGGTTGTTGTCGGAGCCGATAGACATCGTGGTGACGCCATCAATGCCCTGAATCTCGGAGTGAATGATGCGACGCTCGTATGCGCTCATAGGCTCGAGCGATACGTTGCGCTGATTCTTCAGCGCCTTAGCCGCCATACGGCGTGCAAGCGAGCGCAGGGTCTGTTCACGCTTTGCGCGGTAGCCCTCGATGTCGATCGTCACGCGGCGGCGGTTGCGCTCACCGTTTGCGTTCTTCTGCGCGCTCGAGAGGTTTGCAAGATACTGAAGCGAATCCAGCGTCTCGCCGTGGTGACCGATCAGGATGCCTGCATCCTCGCCCGCGATCACGATACGGCGGGTGTTGTCCTCACAGGTGTAAAGCTCAGCGGTTGCATTGATACCAAGGTCTGCGATCAGACGGTTGATAAAGTCGTATGCGAGATCCTCGCCCTCGGCGGCTTCAACTCTTTCCATCTTCAGCTCTGTCTCGGGGATCACAGCCTCCTTCGGACCCGTCGAGGGGTTCTTAGCGGCAAGCTCGGAAAGCTCAGCGTCCGAGATCGACGAGGTATGGCGATTCTCACCGCCGCGATTTCTGTTTCTACTCCTGTTCCTGTTTCTGCTTCTGTTACCGGAGCGCGATCTGCCCTCGCCTCTTTCGGACTTTTCGGCGGGAGCCTCGGCTACCTCATCCTCAGCGCCTGCAATATAAGCGCGGATCTTAACGGGCTTGACACCAATGATACCAAAGATGCCCTTGCTGCCCATATCAATGATTTCATAGGAGATCTCGTCGAGCGTCTCTGCGCCGAGTGCGATCTTTGCGTTTTCAACAGCGTTGGCAATATCCTTGCCGGACGCGATAATTTCTTTTCTCAAGGGTATATCCTCTCTCTTATTTCTTTTTCTTGTTGTTCTTCTTGATCGGCGCATTCTGAATGCCCTGCGTCGGCTCCTTCGGCTTCGGTTGATCGTAGAAGCTCGATTCGTTGTCGTCGTCGAATTCATAATCCTCGTCATCGTCAACGTTGTGAAGCGAGTGCACGGGTGCGGCAGAGACCCTCGCGGGCTTTGCCTTCATTTCCTTTTCGGCGGCGGCAATATCCTCAGCAGTAATCTTCGGGATCGGCATCAGCTTTGCCAGAATGAACATCTGCACGACCGAAAGGATCGACTGATAGATCCAGTAAAGACCCAGTGCACCGGGAACGCGGAAGGCGATGAACAGCGACATCAGGGGCATGATCAGCTCCATGATCATCATCGAGGTCTTCTGCTCACGCGACTGCGTCACGTCCTGCATCGAGGGGTTGAGTCTCTTTGACAGGAACATCGACAGGTAAGAGGTAATAAAGGTGAACAGCGGGATCAGAAGCAGCCAACCGAAGTTTGCAAAGGAGGGCGTTGCCGAAAGGTCGATCCCGAACAGACTCGGATTCGGAAGGTCGAATCCCTCAACCAAATGGGCGTTTTCACGCAGCTTACCGAGCAGCTCGATCTCCTGCGTCTTCCCAAAGGTCTCCGAGAATTTTTTGATCATATCTGCCGGCATCTTACAGATGAAAGAGAGCGGCCTCTGAATGACGTTGTAAAGGATGATGATGACGGGAAGCTGGATCAGAAGCGGCAAGCAGCCCGACATCGGGGAAACCCCCTCCGCCTGCTGCAGCGCAAAGATCTCCTGCTGCTTTTTCTCCATCGTCGGCCTGTCGGTCCTGCCCGCATACTTTTTCTCGATCGCCATCATCTTCGGGCGGAGCCTTGCGGTCTTGATCTGCGTTTTCTGCTGACGGATCGACAAGGGGAGCATAATGACCTTCACCATCAGTGCAAAGAGCAAAAGTGCCAGAGCATAATAGTTTCCCGTAATGGCGGTAAACCAGCCCATTACGGTGCCGAGGGCATTGTATATTGCATTCATAGCATATATTTCCTATTCTGAATATTTGGGGGCACGCGGATCGGATGTGCCCGTTTCCACCGAGGTATCCTCGGTGCCTTCCGCAGGGAAGGACGTTTTTACGCGCCGAAAGCCGCGCTCGGGTACGGGATCGTACCCACCCTTACAAAACGGATTACAGCGAAGGATCCGCCAAACGGTCAGGATCGTGCCCGCGAAAAAGCCGCGCTTCTCATACGCCTCGATCGCATAGGAGGAGCAGGTCGGCGTAAAACGGCAGGACGGACGCTTGTAAGGGGAAATGCAGTTTCGGTAAAATCGAACCAGTAAGATACAGAGCCGTTTCATTTGACAAACAGACCAAGCTTCTCGTAAGCACGGGAAAGCTCGTGCTCCAGCTCCGTTGATTTCTTCGTAACGGCGGCATCCCTTGCCGCGATCACGATCAGAAAGCCCGTTTTGACGGAATGCCTTTTTTCTACCGCACGGATCGCCTCACGCAGGATGCGCTTGACACGGTTCCGCACGACGGCACCGCCGAGCTTTTTGGAGACTGTCAGACCGATTCGGTTCATCCGCAGCCTTTGCGGATGCGCTTTTTGAAGTCTTTTCGCCGCAAAGTCGGGAAGGACGTAAACGGCAAGACACGGGCCAACCGCCCGATTACCCTTTGAATACGCTTTGGAATACAAATGATTCTCGCAAATTGCTTTAAATTTCATTCACACCTCAAAACAAAAAACCCGATAAGGCACGAAGAAGTGTGTTTATCGGGTTTTTGGTGCGTCACTTCACGCTGCGCAGGTATTAGTAGGAAAGCTGTACTCTTCCCTTAGCGCGTCTTCTATGAAGAACTTTTCTGCCGTTAGCAGTTGCCATTCTCTTACGGAAGCCATGCACTTTGTTGCGCTGTCTTTTCTTAGGCTGGTAGGTTCTCTTCATGTGTGGTGCACCTCCTTTAATTTCGTTTATCTGACGCGGGATACGTAGGCATCCCGACTCGTTAAAACCCTCGCGTATTCATAACAAGGCAAGTTATATTATACTAAATCTTGTATAGCTTGTCAAGGCTTTTTTAGAAAAAAGCAGATTTTTTTCATAAATTTAAAGCCTGCATGACCGTGCGGTCTGCAGGCTTTTCAAAATTAGTAAAGTCTTTGACGGTGACGCTTCACGATCCAGACATAGATCAGGAAGCCGACCACCGCGGCAAGGATCACGATCGAAGTGATCCAGAGTGCGGGGTGAATATGGGTGTCGATCTTTAATTCATCCCAGAGGTCGGAGATGGTTTGCTGCGTATCCTTTTCAAGATAGTTGAAGGTGTGTGTGCGTTCAAGATCGGGATAAATATACTTGTTGCCGTAGCACTCGTAATAGTAGCATTCCTCGCCCGTTTCCTCGTCAATATAGGTCTCGTCGTTTTCGCGGACGGCGGTCACAGGACAGCCGTAGTAGATATAGTTTGCGTTCATCAGCGCGGGGTTGTAGCTCTCGCCCCCAATCTCTACGTCAGTGGAGATGATGAAGTCGATAAAGCGCTCTGCTGCAAGCGGATTTTCTGCCGTTTTCGGAATGCACATCGCATCGATAAAGAGGTTTGTTCCCTCAATGGGATAGCAAAGCTCGAGGTTGTCGTTGACCTCCTTCATCGTCAGAAAGTCGCCCGCATAGTAAGGGGCCATTGCGGCACGCCCGCTTTCCATCGTGTTGAATACCTCATCCATCACGTACGCCTGCAAGATCGGCTTCTGCTCCAAAAGCAGGTCGAGCGCAAGCCGCCAGTCGTCGGGATCGTTCGAGTTCACGAAATCCTTCGGCACGCCGTGCTCCATCTCATACTCATAGGAGAGAATATATTGCGCGATACCGAAGGTGTCGCGGGAATTGTTGAACATCAGGATATTGCCCTCATAATCGGGATCCCAGAGAATGCGCCAGCTGACGTCGCCCTCAAAATCCACGGGATCGACCTTCGTCGTATCGTAGATCAGACCGACCGTGCTGTAAGTGTAGGCAACGGTATATTTTCCGTCGGGGTCGAACGCGGGGTTTTTGTCCTCGTACCCGGGGATCGAGATGCCCTCAACGTTCGGGATGTTTTCAAAGTTCAGCTCGCGCAGCCATCCCTCGTGGCGCAGTCTGTCTATCATATAGTCGGAAGGAATGATCAGATCGATCGCGGCAGCACCGCCCGTCAGCTTGGAGTACATAACCTCATTCGACGCATAGGTGTTGTAAACGATCTCGATCTTCTCGCCGTAGGTCTCCTCGTAATAAGCCTCAAAAAGGTCGAGAAGCTCCTCGTCGATATACTCGCCCCAGTTGTAAACGTAGAGCTTTTGCGTCTCACTCTCGTCAGAGCAGGAGGAAAAGCAGAACGCACAGAGCAAAAGGAGTGCCGTCAGTAAAAGGAGAATCTGTATTTTTTTCATTTTCACCCCTCCTTATGCCGTTTTCTTCCGCTGCTTTGCGTCCATGCGGCGCTGCATTACGTTGGAGCAGACCAAAAGCGCAAGCACACCGATGCACAAAAGCGTGGAGAGGGCGTATACATCGGGCGTTACCGTTCCCTTACCTGTCAGTCCGTAGATGTATACGGGCAGGGTCGAATATTCCGATCCCGAAAGGAAGTAGGTGATCACGAAGTCGTCGATTGAGAGCGTGAACGCCATGATAAAGCCGCTGATGATGCCGGGCATAATACCGGGCAGCTCCACCTTAAAAAAGGCGGAGAGCGGCGTACAGCCAAGGTCGAGCGCCGCCTCGGTCAGATTGCGGTCAAGCTGTGCGATCTTCGGCGCGACCGAAAGGATCACATAGGGCAGGTTGAAGGTGATATGCGCGATCAAAATTGCCCAGAAGCCGAGCAGTCTGTCGACGCCGGTGCCGAAGATCGTCGCAACCATCGCGAACAGAAGAAGAAGCGATACACCCGTTACGATATCGGGGTTCATCATCGGGATGTTCGTTACGGTCTGCACGCCCGAGCGCAGATAACGGTTTTTCATTTTTGCAAGACCGATCGCCGCTGCTGTGCCGATCAGGGTCGCCAAGACGGAGGAGAGAAGTGCCAGCACCATCGTGTTCTTAAAGGCAAGCCAAACCTCAGCGTCGCCAAACAGCTGACGGTACCAATCCAAAGAGAAGCCCGCGAATTTCGTTGTGCTCTCTGCGGCATTGAAGGAGAAAAGGATCATAATGGCGATCGGAGCGTAGAGCAGAACGAAGATGAGGACGGTATAGATACGGCTGATCTGCTTCATACGATCACACCTCCGTCCTTTTCATCCGAGAAGCGGTTCATGACCCACATGCTGATGAAGATCAAAATCATCAGGATCAGGGAGAGCATAGCTCCCATATAGTAGTTGATCGCACCGCTCGAGCCGAGGAATCGGCTCTCGATCATATCGCCGATCAGCGTCGTCTTGTTTCCGCCGAGGGCTGTGGAAATGTAGAAGGTACTCACCGAAGGGACGAAGACCATCGTGATACCCGAAATAACGCCCGAAATGCTCAGCGGCAGAACCACCTTGAGGATGGTCTGCAGGGGGGTGCAACCGAGGTCCATGGATGCCTCAAGATAACGGCGGTCGATTTTCGACAAAACCGTATAGATCGGCAGGATCATATAGGGCAGATAATTGTAGACCATGCCCAAAATGACCGAAACGGGCGTGCCAAAAAAGCCGAGGATATGCACGATCGAGATCAGCGAATTCGTGCGGATGATAAAGTTGATCCACATCGGCAGCATCAGGAGCGTGATCATCAGACTCTGCCGTCCCTCACCGAGCTTCGCGAGAATATAGGCAAGGGGATATGCCAGAAGAAGGCAGATCACGGTTGCGATCAGCGCGTAGCAAAGCGAGCGCACGAAGGTGGATACGTAGATTGCCTGAAACAGGTTGGTGAAATTCTCAAAGGAGAAGCCGCCACCCTCCTTGGTAAAGGCATAGTACAGCACGAAAAGCATAGGAGTCACGATAAAAAGGACAGCCCATACCATATGCGGTGCCGCACTGATGCTTTGAAGAAAAGAACGCTTTTTATTCATCGCCTGCCGTGTCCTCCTCTCCATCGACCGCGTCGGGATTGGAGAGGTTGTCCATTTCATCGCTGAAGGTACTGTAATCCCCGAACTGTCCCGAGAATTCGGACTTCTTCATAACGTGGATAGCGTCGGGCTCAACGTAAAGACCGATCTCGGTGCCCTCACCGACAAAGTCAGAGGTCTCGATCATCCACTTAAAGTCGCAAACGTCCACGATGATCTCGTAATAGTCGCCCTTGAAGGTCACGCCCGTTACGGTACCGCGAAGCATTCCGCGGTCAAGCGGAACGACGTCAACGTCCTCGGGACGCACCACGACGTCGACAGGCTCCTTCGAATCGAAGCCCGTGTCAAGGCAGTCGAAGACGTGACCCGAGAAGGAGACCCTCCTGTCCTCCAGCATCACGCCGTCGATGATGTTGCTCTCACCGATAAAGTCCGCAACGAATGCGTTCTTGGGCTCGTTATAGATATCGGTCGGCGTACCGATCTGCTGGATCACGCCGTTCATCATGACTACGATGGTGTCGGACATCGAAAGTGCCTCCTCCTGATCGTGCGTGACGTAAATAAAGGTGATCCCGGTCGCCTTTTGTATCTTCTTTAACTCGATCTGCATATCCTTGCGCAGCTTCAAGTCGAGCGCACCGAGCGGCTCGTCAAGCAAAAGCACGCGCGGACGGTTGATCAGTGCGCGCGCAATGGCAACGCGCTGCTGCTGACCGCCGGAGAGCAGATTGACGTTCTTCCTTTCAAAGCCCTTGAGAGATACCATCTCCAGCATCTCCTTGACCCGACGGACGATCTCGTCCTCAGGCAGCTTCTTGAGGCGCAGGGCAAAGGCAACGTTTTCAAAAACATTAAGATGGGGGAACAATGCGTATTTCTGAAATACGGTATTGACCTGACGCTTGTAAGGGGGCAGATCGTTGATGCGAACGCCGTCAAACAAGACGTCACCCTCATCGGGGGTCTCAAAGCCGCCGATTATACGCAGTGTCGTGGTTTTACCGCAGCCCGAGGGACCGAGAAGGGTCACAAATTCCTTATCGCGGATATAAAGATCAATGGAGTCCAGTATCTTTTCACCGTCGTACGATTTCGTAATTCCTCTTAACTCAATGAGTTTACTCATTTTTATTCTTTCTCACGATCCTTTCTTGCAGGACAAGGTCCAAATATAAAATGCAAGATGGATTATATCAAATCTGTATACAAAATGCAATAGTTTTTGTGAAAAAACCGATTTGTTTGCGAAAAATTATGAAAAACGGCAAAAATGCTCAAAAAATGGCGTTTTGCAAAGAAAATCAAAGTTATCCTCGTTTTTCCTCGTTTATTCTTTTGCTTCATCCGAAAGAATTCCAAGCTCAGGCAAAAGAGAAAAAAGAAGCGGAAGGAGTCCCAGAAAAAAGCCGTCAAACAGAAGCATCCATAAGGAAAAAAAGAGGATCAGACAAAAGAAAAGGAGCGAGACCGTTCGCCAAAGATAATAGGCGACGCGTGACGGAAGCCATATGTGCAATATTGAGGAAAGCATCCTTCCGCCGTCAAGCGTACCGATCGGCAAAAGGTTGCAAAGCCCGTACGTCAGACTGAAAAACGAGAGGGCGGGGAGCGTTCGCCAAAGCAGTGCCGTACACAGCAGATTGCAAAGTGGTCCTGCCGCGGCGATCAGCAGCTCCCCGCGGTAGGAGGGCTGGCTTTTTGAAAAAAGACGAAAGCCCGACGCCGCGGGCGAAAGACGGAACAAACCCGCCATTGTGCAAATATGACCGCACTCGTGTATCAGCAATGCGGAGAAGAGCGGAAGCGCAAGCCGCCCCTCGACCGTTACGATCCCGAGAAGGAGGATCGCACTCGGCAAAAAACGCATCCAGAATAAAATCCGTCGCACCCCTTACCTCCGTTTTTAAAGAGTATAAAATAAAATATATGCGTTTGCGCGAAAAATCTGCAAAAATAAATTGAAATTTTGAGCGACTTCGTGTATAATAGAAAAAAACGGACAGAAAAGAGGACTCTTTATGCAATACAGTCAGTATATGGACAGCGTTGACCGTCTGATTGCCGAGGCACTCAACGAGGATATCGGAACGGGTGATATTACCACGCTTTCGGTCATTGATAAAAACCGCCGAGCCCACGGCAGATATATTGCAAAGGAGGACGGCGTTCTTTGCGGTATGCAGATCGCTGAGCGCGTTTACAGAATGCTTGACTCCGACGTGGAATTTACCGCACATTTTGAGGAAGGACAGGCGTTCAAAAAGGGCGATGTCCTGGCAGAGGTGCGCGGCAACGCCGTCACGCTTCTGTCGGGTGAGCGCGTTGGACTCAATCTGATGCAGCATCTTTCGGGCATCGCGACTCGCACGCGCGCCGCGGTCGACACCGTAGCGGGCACGGGGGCAACGATCGTGGATACGAGAAAGACCACGCCCGGTATGCGCGTCATCGAAAAATACGCCGTACGCATCGGCGGCGGCTCCAATCACCGCTTCAACCTTGCCGACGGTGTCCTGATCAAGGATAATCACATCGTTGCCGCAGGCGGCATCACTCCCGCTGTGAAGGCGGCAAAGCGCCATGCACCGCATACCATTAAGGTAGAGGTCGAGGTTGAGACCGAGGCGCAGCTGCGTGAAGCACTTGATGCGGGCGCAGACATCATTATGCTCGACAATATGAACGAGGAAATGATGACGAAATGCGTTCAGATCGTTGATGGAAAGGCAATTACCGAGGCATCGGGCAATATGGGTGAGCGCGATCTTTACGCCGTTGCCAAAACAGGCGTTGATCTGATCAGCATCGGCGCGCTGACCCATTCTGCGCGCGCACTTGACATCAGTCTGAAATTCGTCATTGAATAAGGGAAAGTGTATGAAACGTTATTTATGCGGCTTTGATACCGAAGCGATGGAAAGGATCCAAACCGACGTTCTGATCGTCGGCAGCGGACTTGCGGGGCTTTACGCAGCACTCAATATCGATCCCAGGCTCTCCTGCACCATCGTGACCAAGACCGAGCTTGAAAAGACGAACTCCTGGCTCGCACAGGGCGGTATTGCCGCCGTGATTGCTCCCGACGATCATTTTGAATCGCACATTGCCGACACGCTGGAGGCAGGTGCGGGGCTCTGCGATGAACGGGCGGTGCAGGTGCTGGTCGAGGAAGGACCCGATAATATCAAGGAGCTGGTCGCTCTGGACGTTCCCTTCGATACCAATCCAGAGGGAGAGCTGCAGATCACGCGTGAGGGCGGGCATTCCTGCCGTCGTATCGTTCACTGCGGCGGCGACGCCACGGGGCGCGAGACCACCCGCCGACTTGGCGAGCTTGCACTTGAGCGCAAAAACGTAGCGGTCCGCTTCCGCAGCTTTTTGATAGATGTGTTGACCGAGGACGGTGCCGTCGTTGGCGCGATCATTTACGACGGAGAGCCGAAGCTCGTGCTGACGCGTAATGTCATTCTGGCAACGGGGGGTATCGGTCATATCTATCGCTATACCACCAATCCGCGCGGGGCTGTCGGCGACGGAATTGCCGCCGCGATGCGCGCGGGTGCTGAAACCGAGCTGATGGAGATGGTTCAGTTCCATCCCACGACCCTGATCTCAAATGATCAGGATAATTCCCGTCTCTTTTTGATCAGTGAGGCGGTGCGCGGAGAAGGGGCGATCCTTCGCAACTTCAAGGGGGAGGCGTTTATGCAGGGTGTTCACCGCCGTGCCGATCTTGCCCCGCGTGACATCGTGACCCGCGCGATCTTAAAGGAGCTGCGCCGCACGGGCGATCCCCACGCGTGGCTTGACGTTTCCTCGATGGACGAAGCATTTTTTGCCCGTCGCTTCCCGACGATCTACGGCCGTTGCGTGGATGCGGGCATCCGCCTGACGAAGGAGCCGATCCCCGTACATCCTGCCCAACACTATTTTATGGGCGGTATCAAGACCGATCTTGACGGTGAGACCAACATTCACGGTCTGTTTGCAGCGGGCGAATCGGCATGCACGGGCATTCACGGCGCGAACCGTCTGGCAAGCAACTCGATGCTTGAGTGCCTTGTTTTCAGCCGCCGTGCCGCACGCTTGATCAACCGTCGTGCAGAGTTTGCGCCGTCGGACATCTCCCGCATTATGGCGGCGGAAAGCGGAACGCGCATTCTGAAGCGCACCGAGTCGGCAGGCCTCCACGAAAAGATCCGCACCGTTATGTCACGTGATTGCAGTGCGCTCCGAACTCCCGAGGGACTTGAGAACGCCGTGCGTGAGATCGGCAGGATCTACGAGAGCTTGCAGGATGCCGTGCTGCGTATTCCCGATGAGTTTGAACTTTACAGTATGGCACAGACCGCGCTGAAGATCGCAACGTCTGCCGCCGCGCGTAAGGACAGCGTCGGCGCGCATTATCTGGATACTGAGGCGGTGACCGTATGACCCTATTGAAAAACGCCGTCCCCTTTCGGGGCGCGGCGTATGCAAAGATCAATCTTTATCTGAACGTTGAAAGCCGCCGTAACGACGGCTTTCATAATATTGTTTCGGTGATGCAGAGCGTTTCGCTCGCCGACGAGGTGTACGGAGAGATCCGCCCATCAAGCGCCCGCGCGATTCGTCTGCGCATGGAAAATTCGGATATCCCCGCGGATGAAAAAAACCTTGCCTTTCGCGCCGCGGATGCATTCCTTTCCGCCGCGAATCTGACGGCGGAGGTCGATCTTACCGTTGTGAAGCGGATCCCCGCGGCGGCAGGTCTTGCAGGCGGATCGGCAGATGCCGCGGCGGTGCTTCGCCTTTTGAATCAAGCAACGGGTGAGCCGATCCCACAAAAGCAGCTTTTGGAGCTTGCGGCAACGCTTGGCTCCGATGTGCCCTTTTGTCTCGTTGGCGGTACGCGCCTTTGTCGCGGTCGGGGTGAACGGATGGAGATGCTTCCGACCCCTGCGCTTCACTGTGTGATCGCAATGCCAAACGCCGCGGTCTCGACCCCTGCCGCTTACCGACGGTTAGATGCTCTTTACAGCAATTTTGACGGTAGTGTCAAAAACCCGTGTGAGGGTGGCGAGCGCGCTCTTGTCAACGCCTTGAAGCAGGGGGGAGAAGCTCTCGCAAAATGCGTTTTCAATCTCTTTGAGGAGGCGGTGCTTCCCGATTGTCCTGATGCCGTCCGTCTCTTGAACGAAATGCGCACGGCGGGCGCGCTTGCCGCAATGATGAGCGGTAGCGGTCCTTCCGTCTTCGGCATTTTTGAAAGCAGAGAAGCGGCAGAGCTTGCCGCAAAAAAGATTGGCGGTGCGGTCGTTTTCAGCACCCCGTCTTACGAAAGCAAAAAATAAAAGAGGACGAGCTGACGTTCATCCTCTTTCGTATGGTGCCGGTGGCGGGACTTGAACCCGCACGCCGTCGCCGGCAATGGATTTTGAGTCCACCTCGTCTGCCATTCCAACACACCGGCATAACGATGTTATTATAGCACGCGCTTTTTTAAAAATCAAGTACTTATGCAAAATTTTCTTTGGGAGGATCCTCTATGAAACGATTGCTATCCTTATTTCTTGCATTGATCTTTGTTTTTTCGCTAACCTCCTGCTCGTTCTTCGGCGGGGATGATGGGGATGGGCTGAGTGAGCCGCTCGAGGGCAAGCTTCGCATCAGTTATATTGACGTCGGTCAGGGCGATTCCACCTTTATTGAATTTCCAAACGGGAAAACGATGCTGATCGATGCGGGTCTTGCCGATGCCGCCGATACGGTCATTGCGTATGTCAGGGGACTTGGCTATTCTAAGATCGATTACCTGATGGCGACCCACCCCGACGGCGACCACATCGGCGGTATGCGCGCCGTTGTAAACGCCTTCGATATCGGTTCTGTCTATATGCCCGACGTCGATCACAACACGACGACCTATGAAAAGCTGCTTGAGGCGATCGACGATAAGGGACTGCAGATCACAGCGGGCAAGGCGGGCGTTGATATCCTTGCAGAGGAAAATCTGACCGCAAAGATTATTGGTCCTGCGAAGGACGAATACGACGATACCAACGCCTATTCGCTAATCCTTCGGATTACCTACGGTAACCACGCATTTTTGTTCCTTGGCGATGCGACGAAGGAAAATGAAAGAGAGCTGACGGGCGACTTTACCGCTGACGTCGTAAAGGTCGGTCACCACGGCAGCACGACCTCCTCGGATCCCGGCTTTGTTCAAAAGACGAGGGCAAAATACGCCGTCATTTCCGTGGGAGCAAACAACCGATACAATCATCCGAAGCAGGCGGTGCTGGACACCTGGACGGCGGCAAACGCAACGATCCTGCGAACCGACCTTGAGGGGACGATCGTCGCACTCTCCGACGGTGTCAATCTGCAGGTCAACGACGAGCTCACCGTCATCGGTGAAAGGGTCGAGGTCCCCGCAGTTGACGACGGCTCAAGCAATCCTACCTATATTCTCAATATTTCGAGCCGAAAGATCCACACGGTTGATTGTAAGAGTGTTGCACAAATGAAAGAAGAAAATAAGGTGGAAAGCTTCAAAACGCTCGAGGAGCTGCTTGCGGAAGAGTATATTCCCTGCGGCAATTGCGATCCCACCGAATAAGGAGTGCTTATGAACGTAATCATTGATCGCTTTGAGGAGGAGTTCGCCGTCGTCGAGCTTGACGAGGGAAAATTTTCAGATCTGCCGCGTGTCCTTCTGCCTGAGGGGGCAAAGGTCGGCGACGTGATCAGCATTACGGTAGACAGAGATGAGACCGAGGCGCGCCGCGCGCGCATCGGCTCGCTACGTCGCCGACTTTTCAAAAAAGACTGAAAATATTGAATAAAAGAGATCCTCCAAGGCAAAAATGACGTCAATCATTGCTTTGGAGGATTCTTTATGAAAAGCTTCACCTTATACGTATTAACGCTTCTGATCTCGCTCACCGTCCTGCTCGCTCTGCCAACGCACGGAGAGGAGCAGATCTATGAGGACGTGCTTCGTTTGCACGTGCTCGCCAATTCAGACAGCGAGGAGGACCAGGCGTTAAAGCTCGCCGTCCGTGACGAGATCCTTTCGGTTTACGGAACGGCACTCTCGAAAACGGGAAATAAGGAGGAGGCGACCGCTGTCGCCGCATCCCTGCTTCCCGAGATCGAAAAAACCGCCGCGGCAAAAATAAACGCCCTCGGTTACTCCTATCCCGTTAAGGTTAGTCTTGACACAGAGTATTACACGACGCGCGTTTACGGTAACCTGACGCTGCCATCGGGGGAATATCTTTCTCTCCGCGTCGTCATCGGAGAGGGGGAAGGACAGAATTGGTGGTGCGTGCTTTATCCGCCGCTTTGTCTTTCGCTTGCGACCGACGACGGAAAAACGGCAGAGGATTCGGTACCCGTAGGACTCACGCCCACAGAATACCGATTGATCTCGGATCACGATGGGGAATATGCTCTGAAATTCAAGGTGCTTGAATGGCTTCAAGGTGAGTTTGGATAAAAATGCCGCAACTGCGGCATTTTTTGTTGCATTTTTCCGCCGTCTCGTATATAATAATATATACTTTTGAATTTGGAGGTAACTATGAAAGACTTCAATACCGTTTTGCCGGAGCATTGGGCTGCAAATCCGTTTGCCGCGATCGGAAAGCAGTGGATGCTCATCACCGCGGGGGATGCTGAGAAAAACAACGCTATGACCGCATCCTGGGGCGGTGTGGGAATCCTTTGGAACCGTCCCGTTGCCTTTTTATTCATTCGCCCCCAGCGCTACACCTATGAATTTGCCGAAAACGGCGACACCCTGACCGCCTGCTTTTTCAGCGAGGAATACCGCGCGGCTCTCCGTTACTGCGGTACGCACAGTGGCCGCGATACGGATAAAGCGGCAGAGTGCGGTTTGACAAGGATTACGAATGACAGCGGTGCGATCTACTACGAGGAAGCACAGACGGTTCTGGTGCTGAAAAAGCTTTATGCCGACGACCTGAAGGCGTGCGGTTTTCTTAATTCCTCGCTCCTTGAAAACTACAAAGACGGCGACTTTCACCGTGTTTATATTTGCGAGATCCAAGAGGTTTTGGAAAAAAACAAATAATACTTGCAAACGCACGAAAAATATGCTATAATACAAAGAGGAAAGGAGGATCCTATGGCTGAGAAAAAACAATCTCAAATCATTGCTCAGAACAAAAAGGCGTTTCACGATTATTTCGTCGATGAACGCTTTGAAGCGGGCATAGCTCTGTTTGGCACAGAGGTCAAATCTCTGCGTCAGGGCAAAGCAAATCTGAAGGATTCCTTCTGTTCCGTCAAAGCGGGCGAGCTGTTTGCGGAGGGGATCCACATCAGCCCCTATGAGCAGGGCAACATCTTCAATCGCGAGCCGCTGCGCGTGCGTACGCTTTTGATGCATAAGCGCGAAATTATGAAGCTGCACGGCCTTTTGCAAAGAGACGGGTACACCCTGATCCCGCTTTCCTTGTATTTTTCGGGGCCGCGCGTCAAGGTCGAGCTTGGACTTTGCCGCGGTAAAAAGCTCTACGACAAGCGTGAGACCGACGCACGGCGTGCCGCTGATCGCACGATCGAGCGTTACACCAAGCAAAACAGCATATGACCGCAGGCAACTGCGGCAATATGGGCCCGTACCGGTTTCGACGGGGATTTTGAGGCATGATAAGCGTGGCAAGCCGGGTAATCTTGTAAACTGCCCACCCTT
>JAFTLE010000013.1 GCA_017452895.1 Clostridia bacterium | reverse complement strand
TGGCGGCTTCTTTTTTTCGAAAAACCCTAAAAAACTCTTGACAGAACGCAAAAAAACGCATATAATGTAGTATGTTATTGGGTTCATAAAGGAGAAGTATTGTGGAAGTTAAAGTATTGAAATTTGGCGGTAGCTCGCTTGCCGATGCATTGCATTTCGGCCGCGTTGCCGATATTGTCAAGGCAGAGGAGTCGAGAAGATACGTTGTACCGTCTGCCCCCGGCAAACGTTTTAAGGAAGACGATAAGGTCACCGATCTTCTGTATCAGTGCTATGACCTTTCAAAGCGTGGCGAAAGCATTGATGCCGTCTTTTCACGCATCAAGGCTCGTTATAACGACATTATCCGTGATCTCGATCTTGATTTTTCGCTCGAGGATGAATTTGCAAAGATCTATTCGGCAATTCAACATCTGCCGGGCCGTGATTACGTTGCAAGCCGTGGGGAATATTTGAGCGGACTTGTTTTGGCGAATTATCTCGGATTTGACTTCATTGATGCCGCTAACGTTATTTTCTTCAAGGAAAACGGCACCTTTGATTCCGAGCGTACGAACGTCGTCCTGAACGCGATTCTGAAGCAGCATTCGCATGCCGTCGTACCCGGCTTCTACGGCTCTATGCCGAATGGAACGATCAAGACCTTCTCTCGCGGCGGATCTGATATTACGGGTTCTATCGTTGCTCGTGCGGCAGGGGCCGATCTTTATGAGAACTGGACCGACGTTTCGGGCTTCTTAAAGGCAGACCCCCGTTGCGTTGATAACCCGAAGCCGATTAAGGAAATTACGTACAAAGAGCTTCGTGAGCTTTCCTATATGGGCGCAACAGTGCTTCATGAGGATGCTATTTTTCCTGTACGCTTTGCAGGTATTCCGATCAACATCCGCAACACCAACGCACCCGAGGATCCCGGTACGATGATCGTTTCCTCCGCAACCTACCACGACGGCGACGACGTTATCACCGGTGTAGCGGGTAAGGTCGGTTTCTCCATCCTTAACATCGAAAAGGATATGATGAACTCAGAGATCGGATTTGGCAGACGGGTCCTTGAAGCGCTTGAAAATAATGGCATCTCCTTTGAGCATTTGCCGAGTGGCATCGATACAATGTCGGTCGTTATCTCTACGAAGGATCTGGAAGGGAAGCGCGACAAGATCATCAACGATGTATGTCGTCTTGTTGAACCCGAATTTATCAGTATTGAGGACGGTCTGGCACTCGTTGCAGTCGTCGGTCGCGGAATGGTTAGCAACAAAGGAACCGCTTCGCGCGTTTTCTCAGCATGTGCCGCCGCTTCCGTCAACATCAAGATGATCGACCAGGGCTCAAGCGAGCTGAACATTATCATTGGTGTCAGTGAGGACGATTATATCCCGGCACTCAGAGCAATTTACAACGAATTCGTAAAATAAAAAAATCACCCGCTTGCGCGGGTGATTTTTTTATGCAAGCTTCTTCAGCACACCTTGGAACCATTCTTCAACCCTGGCAGATTCCTCGGCACTGACCTTCTTCATAAACTTAAAGGGAAGTCCTCCGTTGATGTAAAGAACGTCATCTATAACGTTCGTGCCGGCTTCCTTAATCATATTGATCACGGGCTCAGCCTTTGCAGCATCGCCGTCAACGATAAATGCAACGTTCTGTGCACGGGACTTATCGAGCGATTTTGCGAACAGATCAAAGGTCGTCGTTGTTTTGCCCTTTGCGGTGAAAACAATAATAACCAGGCGCTCGCGCTCGCAGGGATAAGCGGGGGGAATGATATCGGCCTTATAGTCCGAATTTGAAGCAAGAGTGCTTGCGATCGAAAGAAGCTTGCCCTTGCTTGTGTCTGTCAAAACACGCAGTTTCATCTTCATATGAGAATCCTCCAAAATACTGGTCAAAATAATTCTGATCAAAACCAGCCTATCAATTGGTATTATATCATATCTTTCTACAAAAAGCAATACCAAAATCGCATTTTGAACACGAGGAAAAAATGAGAGAGTGACTTTTAAAAAATTAAATATCAAAATCATAAAAGCGGGCGTAAAAGAGCGCCCCTGCGAGCCACCGTCGCAATTATACAAAATGCAAATTTTGTATCAATGAGAGAGGTGAAATAGGGTACAAGGGGATAGGGCGAATGGTTTGAGGCAAATTTGCGCTGATTGTCCGTCCGGTTGGTTGTAAACGCTACCGACTACCGACATTTGAGATACTAAATTAGGAATCCAAGGATAAGAAATGAAATAGCTTTACAACAAGTATACAAATCAAAATTTTGTTTTACCTGTTATTTTTATCGTTTCTCAGTCTCTTCATCTCTTTTTTCTTTTTTGCATTTTTTTGAATCTAGAATCATCTAAAAGAATTCTTTTGTATAAAAAACAGATACACAAATTCATAAAAAGTGATTGCTATTTGAATCAAAATTTGGTATGATAGTATCAGAAGCTTACGGACGCATAGCAATGAAAAAACTCCGCGCGGGCTTTTTACCTTGCAGAGTTTTTTCAGAATGCTTATGTAGGGCTACTCACTTCTCTGCTTTTTGGCGTAGGTATTTTTGTCTTGTCGCTTCTCCGCCACGAATGTGCCGTTCGGATTTATTGACTTTTAATACGTTTTTTACAGATTCATACAGAAACGGATTCACATCGTGCAATCGAAACGTTACGTCTTTATGTACCGTACTTTTACTGATTCCATAATGCTGCGCTGCGGCACGTACCGTTGTCTGATTTTCTATAATGTATTCCGCAAGCACTTCGCAGCGTTCATTTTCGTATCCAAACATATGATCGCCTCCCCTATACTTGATATCAATATATGAAAGGCAAGTCCATAGAATGCAAAAAGAATTTGAAAAGTTTAAGGATTCTACGATTTTTGAAGGAATGACCTCCATTCGCGCGCTTTTGTCAGCACGCGATAGCGGATCGAACGACCGAAAGATTTTAGAGATTCTTTACGATACGTCACGCTCTTCGAAAATAGCAAAGGAATTGCGCTTTTTAACGCGCATTGGTGAAAGAGATTCCTTTTCCGTTACGGGGCTGACAGCTGCGGAACTTGCGGAATTAACCCTTGGCAACACGCACGGCGGCATTATCGCAAGATGCTCTAACCGTACAATCCTAGATCTTGCAACCGAATCGCGCTCAATTGAGAAAAACGGATTTTACGTATTGATGGAAGGAATCGAGGACCCTTACAACTTTGGTTATGCATTGCGCTCTCTTTACGCTTGCGGTGCTACGGGCATCATATTGCCGGAGCGCAATTGGATGAGCGCCGCGGGCGTCGTCGCAAGATCCTCAGCGGGTGCCTCCGAGCTTTTTCCGATCTATCAATCAAGCACTGAAACGGCGCTGTCCGTATTCAAGGCACTGAACTATAAGATCGTGTGTGCGGATATAGACACCGAGAATCTTTTGCCTGACACCGATCTTAGTCTTCCACTGTTACTCATCGTAGGTGGTGAAAAAAGAGGCATCTCAAGAAGCGTACTCGACCAGGCAGACACAGTTGTAAAGATTCCGTACGGCAGAGATTTTCGTGGCGCGCTCTCTGCGGCGTCGGCTACTACCATCTTAGCATATGAAATTCTAAGACAAAACCGATAAAAAATGGGCAGAACCAAGGGTTCTGCCCATTTTTTATTCATCCGGATATCCATCCGGATTTTGCTTCTGCCAGCGTGCTGAATCAAGACACATTGCGGCAAGATCACGCTCCGCCCTCCAACCGAGAATCTCATAGGCCTTCGAGGGATCTGCATAACATTCTGCAATATCTCCTGCACGGCGATCTGCGATCTTGTACGGAACGGGGGCACCGTATGCTTTTTCAAAGGCTTTTACGATCTCAAGGACCGAATAACCGTTACCGGTACCGATATTAAAATATTCAATACCCGTCACGTCCTTTGTACGAGCAAGCGCCTTCAGATGCGCAAGCGCAAGGTCAACGACATGAATGTAATCGCGAACACCCGTACCGTCTTTGGTAGGATAATCGTTACCGAAAACATTCAGACACGGAAGCTTTCCGGCCGCAACCTTCGCAACGTAAGGAAGCAGATTGTTGGGGATCCCACGGGGATCCTCACCAATCAAGCCGCTTTCATGTGCGCCGATCGGATTGAAATAACGCAAGATCGATACGCTGAAATCGGGATTCGGAATGCAGGTGTCCTTCAGGATGCGCTCAATCATCAGCTTGGTCTCGCCGTAGGGATTCGTGGTCGAAAGCGCAAAATCCTCACGGATCGGCACGGTTTTCGGTGTTCCGTAAACCGTTGCCGAAGAGCTGAAAACGATTCTGTTTACGTTATGTGCAAGCATGCAATCGATGAGATTGAATGTACCCGTCAGATTGTTATGGTAATACTTGATCGGAAGCTGTACCGATTCTCCGACCGCCTTCAGACCCGCAAAATGAATTACAGAATCAATCTCGGGATGACGGTCAAAAACCGCAGACAAAGCATCCTTATCGAGAAGATCTACCTTGTAAAAGGTCGGGCGCTTCCCTGTTATCTGTTCAATGCGATCCAGGACGCAGAGCTTACTGTTGTACAGATTATCAACAATAATCGGCTCTTCGCCCGCTTTCAAAAGCTCAACGACTGTATGGGAACCAATATAGCCGCTGCCGCCCGTTACAAGAATAGACATGCAAGTTCTCCTCTCAACCCCACAAATTTTGCGGATAAATCCCGGCAGCAATCATTTGCTGAATGCTGTCAACAACATATTGCTTATCCTCTTTATAGGTAACACCGTACCAAAGATCGGAAGAATTCAACACCTTCAAATCTGCCTTATCTGCAGCTAAAACCTCACCGACAGCGCCGGGCAGATAGTATTCGCCCTTCATCTTATCGGTGGTCTCAGCACGCAGGAAACGCTCAAATCCCTCCTCGATATAGGGGAAGAAGGAATCCGTAAATCCAAAGAAATTCATAGAGGCGATCGAATCGGCAGAAATGGGGATCCACTTCCCTTCGGATTCATATGCCGCCCCCATAGCATCACTTGTACGCATGATCTTCGTCCGTTCCGTAATACTCGTGAGCATGCTCTCGGAATCCGCCTCACAAATTCCGCGTGAAACGGTGCCATACTCGGTCAAGGTGTTGCCGAGACGGTAGCCCACCATACAATAGTGATGCTTGCCGTTTTTAGACTGATCAACACTGTTGAGATACGCAGATGCCAGCTGATATGCACTGCGTCCGTAGAAGTCATCGGCATTGATTACCGAAAAGCTCCCCTTTACGCAATCGCGGCAGCTAAGAAGTGCGTGAGCCGTACCAAAGGGCTTTACGCGGTCCTTCGGAATTCCCGCATCAAAGGGAAGCTCCATTCCCTGAAAAGCATACTCAACATCGATCACGTTTTCAATCCGTTTTCCGATGGTTGAACGGAACAGCTCATAGTTTTCCTTTTTGATAATGAAAACGACCTTATCGTAGCCGCTGCGAATCGCATCGTAAACCGAGAAATCAATGATAAACTCACCGTTTTCCGTGATAGGGTCGATCTGCTTTAAGCCGCCGTAGCGAGATCCCATCCCCGCTGCTAAAACAACTAATGTCATACCTTTACCTCACATTTGGCAAAAAAGAGTAGCCAAAACTACTCTTTTTTTATGATTTTTACTCAGCGTAAACGCTAACCTGCTTTTTGTTGTCTGCGATGTGCTCGAACTTGACCTTGCCGTCAACCAGGGCAAACAAGGTATCATCCGTACCGCGACCAACGTTGTTGCCGGGGCGGATCTTGGTGCCGCGCTGTCTGACAATGATATTGCCTGCAACGACCTTTGCACCGTCTGCCTTCTTTACGCCGAGACGCTTAGATTCGCTATCGCGACCGTTCTTGGTAGAACCAACACCCTTTTTATGGGCAAAAAACTGCAAACTCAGTTTCAACATTGTTTCATTCCTCCGTAATTTAATGAATCCGTTTGACCGGACGCTTATTCTTCAACGACTTCCACCGAGAGATAATCGTAATACTCTTCGGTAAGCTCCATCAGTTGATAATAATAAGCCTGAATCAGACCGGATATTGCAAAGCGCTTTAATTCATCCGGCTCGTGATCCGGAAGCGCGCCCTTGGCCGTCACCTTGATGTCCGTCGTTTCCTCATCGATCACATATTCGACGTCGGATGCATAGGACATCTCGATGGCGTTGATAATCAGCATCGTCATTGCAGAAAGTGCCGCACACAGAATATCGTCTCCGGATTCTCCGTAACCCGTGTGACCGTGCTCTTCAAACCCGTAAAAAATTCCGTCAGACTTTCGAAAGACAATCTTCGTCATATCAACCTACGATTTTTTCAATCTGAATCTTTGTGTAGTCCTGTCTGTGGCCAATCTTCTTCTTCTCGTTCTTCTTAGCCTTATACTTCAGAACGTAGATCTTCTTGGCCTTGCCATTCTTTACGACATTGGCAACAACGGAAGCACCGTCAACATAAGGAGCGCCAACAACGAACTGCTCGCCGGAAACTGCAAGGACCTTATCAAAGGTTACCTTCTCACCTTCCGCTACGTTGAGCTTCTCAACGAAAACGATATCGCCTTCGCTGACCTTGTACTGCTTTCCACATGTTTCAATAACTGCAAACACGAAAAGCACCTCTCTTTCATTTAATATCGCTACGGCAGGCGGCAGAAGCCTTAAAAGAGCCTACGCATAAGCGTCATAATATTTTATCATTATTATACTAGAATGTCAATACCTTTTTGAAATATTTTTAATCTTTCTTATCGCACAACGATATTGACAATTCTTCCGGGAACCACGATCTCTTTCACGACCGTTTTGCCCTCAAGACCTGCGGTCATTGCCTCGTGCTGCTTTGCGGCGGCAAGCAGAGCTTCCTTGTCAGCGTTCTTCGAAACGGTAATGACCCCCTTCAGCTTTCCGTTGATCTGCACCGCAATCTCGACTGTTTGATCGACTGTCTTTTCTTCGTCGTAGGAGGGCCACTGAGCGAGCGAGACCAGTCCCTTGTTCCCCATAGCCTCATAAACCTCCTCGGCAATATGGGGCGCAAACGGAGAGAGGATCGTTGCAAACGTAGAAAGCTCCTCCGCCGTGATGCTTCCTACCTCGTACACCTCGTTCATAAATGCCATCATAGCGGCAATCGCGGTGTTGAACTTCATATCATCGATGTCCGCAGTGACCTTTTTGATGGTCTTATGCAAGGATACATCAAGTGCCGCGGTCGTACCGTGCCCCTTAACAAGCTCGGTAAGCCCCGCAAAACGGTCAAGGAAACGCTTGCATCCCTTGATGCTCTGCGGATTCCAAGGAGCCGCCTTCTCAAAATCACCGATAAACATTTCATAAAGACGCATCGTATCCGCACCGTAATCGCGAACGATATCGTCGGGATTGACAACGTTTCCGCGCGACTTCGACATCTTTTCACCGTTCTCGCCTAGGATCATACCGTGAGAGGTACGCTTCGCATAAGGCTCCTTGCAGGAGACTACACCGATATCGTACAAAAACTTCGCCCAGAAGCGCGAATAAAGCAGATGCAGGGTCGTATGCTCCATACCGCCGTTGTACCAATCGACGGGCATCCAGTAGTCGAGAGCTTCCTTCGCCGCGAGCGCCATATCGTTTTTGGGGTCACAATAGCGCAAGAAGTACCAGGAAGATCCTGCCCACTGCGGCATCGTATCGGTTTCACGCTTTGCAGCTCCGCCACATTTCGGACAAGAGCAATTCACCCATTCATCCATTGCAGAAAGCGGCGACTCACCCGTAGCGGTCGGCTCGTAGGAGTCAACGTCAGGCAAACGCAGCGGCAGCTCGGATTCGGGAATTGCAACCCAGCCGCACTTTTCGCAATTTACAAGCGGAATCGGCTCTCCCCAATAACGCTGACGGGAAAATACCCAGTCACGAAGCTTGTAATTGATTTTCTTGACGCCGATCCCCTTTTCGGTCAGAAATCTGATAATCGCATCCTTTGCCTCGGCGACCTCAAGTCCGTTCAGAAAATCGGAATTGACCATTTTTCCGGTTTCAACATCGGTAAATGCTTCGCTTTGAACGTCACCGCCCGCAACGACCTCAATGATCGGCAGATCGAACTTCTTTGCGAAATCCCAGTCACGCGTATCGTGCGCAGGCACCGCCATGATCGCGCCGGTGCCGTATCCCGACAGAACATAGTCGGATACGAAGATCGGGATCTGGTTGCCGTTGACGGGATTGATCGCCATCACGCCGTCAAGCTTTACGCCGGTCTTTTCCTTAACAAGCTCAGTACGCTCAAAATCGGATTTTTTCGAGGCATCTGCTCTGTATGCCGCAATGGCATCGTAATTCTTCAGCTGACCCTTCCAGCGCTCAACGAATTCATGCTCAGGCGCGATAACCATATAGGTCGCTCCGAAAAGCGTATCGGGACGCGTGGTATAGACACGCAGCTTTTCGCCAACAGTCGTATCAAAATCGACCTCAGCACCGGTCGAACGACCAATCCAGTTGATCTGCTGGGTCTTTACTCTTTCAATGAAATCGAGGGGGGCAAGATCATCGATCAGTCGATCTGCATATGCCGTGATCTTCAGCATCCACTGATCCTTTACCTTATGAATGACCTCGCTTCCGCAACGCTCGCAAACACCGCCAACGACCTCTTCATTCGCTAAAACGACTTTACAGGAGGTACAGAAGTTGACGTTCATCTGCTTTTTATACGCAAGACCCTTTTCGAACAGCTTTAGGAAGATCCACTGTGTCCACTTATAGTAATTCGGGTCGGTGGTATTCACCTCGCGCGACCAGTCGAAGGAAAGGCCAAGAGCCTTCAGCTGAGACTTAAAACGCGCGACGTTGTTTTCGGTTACGATCGCAGGATGGATTTTGTTCTTGATGGCGTAGTTTTCAGTCGGCAGACCAAATGCGTCCCACCCCATCGGGAACAGTACGTTATAACCCTGCATTCTCTTTTTGCGTGAAACGATATCAAGTGCCGTATAAGGACGCGGATGTCCTACGTGAAGTCCCTGCCCCGAAGGATACGGGAATTCAACCAGCGCGTAATATTTGGGCAAGCTATAATCATTTTTTGCCACAAATGCGTTTTCGTCGTCCCATTTCTTTTGCCATTTTGCTTCAATTGATTTGTAGTCGTACTTCATTTCTTTTTCCCCTGTATGTTTAGTTAAAATTAATCAGCCTTCATTTCCGCATCCACAGCGGCAATCACATCGGTAATATCAATCTTTTGCGACTCCTCAATCAGTCGCTCAAGCTTGTAAAATTCACGTGCATCCTTTGAAAAAATATGTACAATGACCACACCGAGGTCCAAAAGGACCCATTCTCCGTTCTCAAATCCCTCGGTATGATGCGTTTCGACACCCGCAAGACCCATCTTGTAGACGATCTCATCCGCGAGCGCCTTCACGTGCGTGGAGGAACGGCCGGAGCAAATCACGTAATAATCCGTGATAATAGAGGTGTCCGTCACGTGATATTCCGCGATCGAAACACCCTGCTTCAGCGACAAAATACGAACAGCCTCAGTCGCTATTTCCGCAGGCTCTGCATTCAGCAGCTTGTTGTTCTTTTCAAAGTTTTCCATATGAACCCTTTCTATGCACCCTGGGAATTTTCAAATTTTTCAGATCCTCTTTCAGATAAACGCGGGATCCGACCCCTTTCGTGCAATAAATATTTTGAAAATGTTGTTTTCGTAAATCGGTGGTAAGCTGCTCCGTATCGAAAGCACCACCGGCAAAATATTCGGCAAGTAAGGCATTAGAAGCCTCCTTGTACGGAATATAATACCACGCACCGCTTTTATTCGCATAGCGCGTCGCCTCGCCCGGCAAGGTCATAAAACGGATATCGTCAAATGGACGGTTAGCAGCAAAGTACCGAACGAAATCGGTCAGCTCAGCAAGCGAAAGATCGGTTTTCGTCTTCCCCTTGATATCCTTCAAAAGCTTGCTTGCGAATTTCAGATCGCTTTTGGAAAGCAACGCGTCAAAAAATGCCGAGAGAAAAATCTTCTGCGCATCAAGCCGCCCAAGATCTCCCGTAATATATTCAGACCGAAAGCGAACGAAGGCTTGCGCCTTTTTACCGTTCAGGACGGTTTTTCCGGCAGGAAAATCAATTTTCAACTCCTGCGACGGATCATCGTAATACATCGGCGCGGGTATATCGATCGGAACACCGCCGATATCATCGACAAGGGCACCGAACGCATTAAGATCCATAAAAAGATAATGGTCGATCGAAACGCCAAGCAGCTTTGCTATCATCTGCGTCGTTCTTTGCTCCGGCGATCGGGTTATGTGATTTCTGCTCTCACGACTCAAAATCTGATTGATCCGAAGCGGTTGACCGTAGCCGCGATAAAAGGTATCGCGCGGCAACTGTAAAACACTGATTTTTTTCTGATCGGGGACCAAAGAGATCAGCATCATCGCATCCGTATGATTCGCCGCCTTGTCAATCCCCGCAAAGAGAATATTAATGCTTCTGCCTGATTTTTCGAGGCTGTTTGTTGGGATTTCAACCGATTCCGCATTTGAAATATTCGTCACCGCAGGTGTCCCGTCGCACCCCCAAAGCAAAGCTAAAAAGCATAAAACACCGCACAGCAAAAGACCCCTCATAACACCACGCATAAAACACTCTCCGAAAAACTTTTTAATAGTTTCCCTCACGTTTTATGCAAAGATACGGCATATTAAATTGAAGTTTTCACCAACAGATGATTACGGCAATGGAAGGTCTGTTCGGCAATATAGCTTTTTTCGCGCACCAAGATCAAAATCGTCGCATCTAAAACCTTTAAAACGGTTTGATCAAGATAATCGGGCAAATCGTCTTCGTCCCTCGGCAAATGCTCAAAAAAATCCTCGCGCACGGCTCTGCAGATCTCGTAGGTGCGCCCCTCCTCCATAAAATCAGCCAGAAAAATGATTTTTTCAAACGTAGAAAAGGAGACGTCACCGGTCGTATGCTTCGCGACCGCGGAAATAATATCGGGATCGGCAAATTGCGGATATTTCCGAGGAATAATAAGTGCCGCAGTTCGTGCATGAAAAATTTTGGGGCACATGCGCTCATTCTCCGAAAAAGGCACGCCATATTCTTCGGCAATACGAATCTGCTCCTCGAACGGCAGCTCCTTCGTGATATCATGCAAAAGTGCCGCCACCTGCAGCTTAATAATTTCCCGAGGCAAAAAGATCCTGCCAAGCTCAACCGCGCATTTTTCAACGCGCAGAATGTGCTGCCTTCTTTTATCCGAGGAAATTGTGCAATCCAGAGAGCATCGCAGGTCAAAAAGCTGCGCCTCATTTATCTGTAAAGATTCCATTGATCGATATACTCCCGCACCTCTTTCGACAAAAGTCCGGCGGTGCTTTCATTTCGCTTGATCCGTTCCCTGATCTCCGTAGAGGACACAACGACAGGATCTGCATCCAAAAAACGAACCGTAGCAGAAAATTCTTTTTCATACTGTTTGCGTTTCGCTTGAATCAAGGGGAATATTTCCGCGTCCTCTTCCCTGCGCATACACACGATCTCCGCGCGCGCAAAAATTTCAGACGGCAAATACCACTCGTCAAGCGTGAGGAACATATCGGTGCCACACAATAAGAGCAAGACCCGCCCCTCTTTCCACAGTTCGCGTAGCGTAAGATAAGTGTAGCTTCTCCCCTCGCGCCGAAGCTCAAGATCTGAAATCTCGGTATTTGGTAACGCAGAAAAGCATAAACGACACATTTGCGCACGCATCTGAGCATCCACGCCGTCCTCAAGCGTCTTATGCGGTGGAATGGAAGCAGGAACGATCAAAAGCCGATCGGGCTTCTCTGCCTCCAGGAATGCTTGTGCCGCTTGAAAATGTCCCATATGTGGCGGCGAAAAGCTCCCTCCGTAAATACCGATTCGCTGGGGCGTCATGGCAATTCGATCCTTCTTTTGCGCGTAGACGGGCGAAAAAGAACGAATTTCGATCCTAATACGGCAACGACGTCGGCAGAAATGTAGTCTGCAATCTGTTCCGCCGCCTCTCTCGCGGTATATCCGCTATTTTCAAGCACTTTTCCCTTCATTAACTCGTTTGCCTCGAGCGTATTTGCAATTTGATGGCAAATTTCCTCAGTCACGCCACCCTTTCCGATCTGGAACGTCGGGCTCATTGAATTGGAAAGCGCACGTAAATAGGAACGCTGCTTGCTTGTAAGCATACTATATCTCCAAATATTTCTTTAATTCGTTTGCGAAAAGGCGCATCGCCTTTCCGCGGTGGCTAACGCTGTTTTTCTCCTCAGGCGAAAGCTCTGCGAATGTCTTATTGAACTCCGGGAAATAGAAGATTGGATCATATCCAAATCCGCCATTTCCGCGATAATCGTCAATGATAACCCCCTCAGCCGTCCCCCGCACGGTAAACTCACGTCCGTCAGGGAAAACGCAAGCGATCGCGGCGACGTAGCGCGCGGTGCGCCGATCCTGCGGAACATCCTTCAAATTTTCAAGCAGAAACTCGTTGTTTCTCTCGTCGGATGCGTGACCGCCCGCCTCCCCCGCATAGCGTGCGGAATAAATGCCGGGGGCACCGCCAAGCGCGTCGACCTCAAGTCCCGAATCGTCGGCAAGGCCAATACATCCGTTGATAGCGCCAACGCGTGCCTTGATCAGAGCATTTTCTTCAAAGGTCGCCCCATCCTCCTCGATTTCACCGTAAATGCCGACGTCATCAAGAGAAAACACCGAAATTTGAGAAAGCTCCGAAAACTCCGAAAGGATCCGCTTGACCTCTTCTATTTTTTTCGCATTACGGGATGCAAGCACGATTTTCATGTAAATCACCTTTCAAACAACGCATCTACAAATTCATCCGGATCAAACGGGCGCATATCCTCGATCTTTTCACCGACACCAATGAATTTAACCGGAAGTGCCAGGTCGCGACGGATCGAGAACACGATACCGCCCTTTGCGCTGCCGTCAAGTTTCGTCAGGATCAGCCCCGTAATATCAGCCGCGTTTTTGAATTCACGCGCCTGCATGACCGCATTTTGACCAGTCGTTGCATCTAAAACGAGCAGAGTCTCCCGCGCCGCATCGGGCAATTCACGCGATATCACGCGATTGATCTTCGCAAGCTCGTCCATCAGATTTTTCTTGTTGTGAAGCCTCCCTGCGGTATCCACGATCAATACGTCCGCTTTTCTGCTTTTGGCCGCGTTGATCGCATCAAAAACGACCGAAGCAGGATCAGCCCCCGCTCCCTGACGGATCAGATCGACCCCTGCGCGCTCGCACCAAACGGCAAGCTGCTCTGCGGCGGCAGCACGAAAGGTGTCAGCGGCGGCAACGAGAACCTTTTTGCCCTCTTGCTTCAAATTGGCGGCAATCTTGCCAATCGACGTTGTTTTGCCAACGCCGTTTACACCGATGACAAGGATTACCGAGGGTGACGTATCCAAATGCAAAACGTCCGACTCGCCAATCAATTCCCTCAGAATTCCGTGCAATGCCTCACGAACGTCATCAGGTTGCTTGATTCGTTCGTCACGAACCTGCTCCCGCAGCTCGTCGAGAATATATTCGGTTGCCTCAACACCAACGTCAGAGGTAATCAAAAGCTCCTCAAGCTCGTCAAACAGATCCTCATCAATTCTCACAAAACTCTTTAGAAGATCGTCAACACGCCCCAAAAAAGCTTGCTTGGTCTTTGCAAGACCAGCCTTCAGTCTATCAAAGAATCCCATCCAGGTCCAACTCCTTTTTCTTACTTTCGATTTCATCAACGGCAAGTCCGATGACCTTCGAGATCCCGCGGTCGGGCATCGTAACGCCGTACAAACGGTTTGCGACCTCCATCGTACCGCGCCTGTGCGTAATCAACACGAACTGCGTGTCCTCGCACAGCCTTTGAATGTACTCGCCAAAACGGTAAACGTTGACCTCGTCAAGTGCCGCCTCGACCTCGTCCAGAATACAGAACGGTGTCGGATTGACCTTCAGAATTGCAAAAATCAAAGCAATTGCAACGAAGGAACGCTCACCGCCCGAAAGCAAGGACAAATTTTTTATAATCTTGCCGGGAGGCGCCGCCTTGATCTCAATACCGCTGGTCAAAATCTCCTCGGGATCGGTCAGAGAAAGTTCGGCAGTACCGCCCCCAAACAGCTCGGAGAATACAACGCCAAAATTCTTGTTGATCTCCACGAAGGTTGCAATGAAGCTTTCGCGCATCTCGACCTCGAGCTCACCAATCACACGCAACAGCTCGTCGCGCGACTTCGTCATATCGGAATACTGCGTGTTCAGCGTCCGGTATCGTTCATTTACCTCTTTGAATTCCTCGATTGCAGCAACACGGACGTTTGGTCCAAGTGCGCTGATCTTACGCTTGCAGGAAAGCTGGATTGCCGCCACCGCAGCACGGTTTTCCGCAGTTACGGCAGGATAATTCAGCTTTACAGCATCCTCGTAATAGATATCGTACTCCTCCGTCAGCTTTGCGTCCATGCGGTCGCGATCAGCTTCCATTCTCTGGAGCTTTGACTCGGAGGTCGTAAACGCCTTAAAGGAGTTTTCTTTATGCGATTCCTTCTCGCTGATGCTCTGACGCACGCTCGCGATTCTGCGGGAAAGTTCGTCGTTCCCGCTCTCAATATTACCGCGCTCCTTCGTAAATCTTTCAAAATCCTCACGGAATGCGCGCAGATTTTCACGATTCGCCTGCAGGACGGCCTCAAGACTCTTGATTTTCTCCTCATGCTCCTTTATGCGATGGACTTGATTATTCTTGTCCTCGTGAAGCGCACCAATGCGTTCCTCAACACCAAGAATCAGCTGCTCTGTTGCCTCAATATCCTTGCGAACCTCGGTAACGCGTAAAAGCTTTTCGTTATTACGGTCCTTCAGGACCTCGACCTCATCCAGAATGCCGTTACGCATAATCTCATCTGCCTCGCGGGCATGATTGATATCAGCCAGCTTGACCTCAAGATCCGAAAGCTCCTCCGTCAGGGTCAGAAGCTCCTCACCACTACGCGTTTTTTCGTCCTCAAGTGCCTCAAGATCGAGTCGGAGCTTCTGCGTCAGCTCACGGTTTGCCTCAAGCTTTGCATTCGCGCTGTCGATCGCCGAAAACTGTGCGCGCGACATCGTCAAAAGCAACTCCTTCTGCTGCTCGGCATCCTTGATTTCTTCTTGTGCATGCAGGATATCGCCCTTGATCTTTTCAACTTTTTCCTCGGCAGAGGAAATTTGCTTTGCTTTTTCCTTTGCCGCAGCCTCAATCTTATCAATCTCGGCACTTCTTGTCAAAATACCGCTGTCACGCTTGGTCGAGCCGCCGGTATACGAACCGCCCGCGTTGATGATCTGACCGTCAAGCGTCACGATACGTACCTTGTAGCGTAATGCACGGGCAGCCTCGGATGCGTGATCAAGGTTGTCGAATACGACCGTACGGATCAAAAGCCATTCGATGATCTCTCGGTATTTCGCATCTACACCGACAAGCGCATCACCGCGCCCCACGTAACCGGCAAATGATGCCGCGCGGCGGATCTCATCGGTCTCACCGCCCGAACGGATCGCGCTGATTGGGTAAAAGGTCGCGCGTCCCGCCCTTGCCTCCTTCAAAGCGGCAATTGCCGCCTTTGCAGTCGTTTCATCGTCAACGACGATGTTCTGTATGCTCACGCCGAGCGCGGTTTCGATCGCCGTGATGTATTCGGGCTTCACCGTGATCAGCTGCGAGATCGGACCGTGAATGACACCGCCGCGAATCCGCCCTGCGGTATACTCTCGCATCACGTAGCGAGTGCTCTCATTATAGCCCTCAAAATGCTCCTCCATACGGCGAAGCGCATCGGCACGCTGTATCAGGGTGTTATGCTCGACCTTCAGTGCGCCAAGTGAATCGGTCGCCGCCTGAAGGTCAAGCTCTGCCTTCTCTTTTTCTTGGTTTTTCGAAAGAATGATCTCTTCCGAATCGGAGATCTTAGACTTAAAGGCAGAAGCGTTGCCTTCGCATCGCTCGACCTCCTTCGCAAGCTCCTCGCCCTCCTTCTCGTACTTCTCGATCTCGGAAAGCAGATCCGTGCCGCGTCCGCTCTCGGAGGACTGCGACTTTTTGATCACGTCGATCCTGACACGCAGATCGATCGCGCGGCGATTCAGCTCGTTGTACTGCTCCAGCGTTTTGTCGAGCGTACGCAAGATCTGCGCCGCTTCCTCCATCTTTTGTTGCTGAGCCGCCAGAACGTCAAGACGCTCGTCATCAAGATGCTCTAACTCCTTCTTCAATTCAAGGATCTTGGCATTATGTGCGCCGATCTCCTCATGCATCTTTTCGATCGAGAGGTCGATCTCCCTGCTTCTCTCAACACACTGCTCGATCAGATCCTTTCGGTGAGAGGATTCGGTGCGGGAAACGGTATATTCGTTTTCAAGCTGATGAATCTTATCGTTGCACTCGTTGATACGGCTGAGAAGCGTTTCCGATTCCAGCTTGTTTTTATAATTCAACTCGTAAAGATGCTCTTCCTGCTTCTTCAGGGACTCTACGGCCTCGGCAACGATATCGTACTCATTTTTGGCAAGCCGATAATCCTCTCCCGCCTTTTGAAGATCTTCACGCAGCTTTTGCGTGTCAAACAACCAAAGAGAGATGTCTGCCTGCTTTTTTTCCTCATATAATTCAAGATATTTTCGCGCCTTCTCCGCCTCAGCCTCCAAGGGACCGACACGTGATTCCAGCTCGCTGACCTGAACGTAGAGGATCTTCATATTGTTTTCAGCCTCTGCGAGCTTGCGCTCCGCCTCGGTCTTTTTGTGACGGAATTTCGCGATTCCCGCGGCATCCTCAAAAATGTTGCGGCGATCCTCACTCTTTTGAGAGAGGATCTCTGCAATACGTCCCTGACCGATGATGGAATACCCCTCGCGTCCAACACCCGTGTTCATAAACAGCTCATTGATATCGCGCAAGCGGCAGGGCTTTTTATTGATAGAGTATTCGCTTTCGCCGGAACGGTAATAACGTCTGGTAACCGTAATTTCATCGTAGGGCGAATCAATACGGCGCAGCTTGTCCGAGTTATCAAAGGTAACCGAGACCTCTGCAAAGCCCATCGGCTTACGGTCATCGGTTCCGCCAAAAATGACGTCCTCCATCTTCGTTCCGC
>JAFTLE010000012.1 GCA_017452895.1 Clostridia bacterium | reverse complement strand
GCTCGGTGCAAAGACCCTGACCACGCAGGTAGGGCAGGACACGGGCGCGCGCCTTGATTTACAGAATCAGTGCATCGTTGATACGCTGAAGGCGGCAAAGCCGATTCTTGAGGAAAACGGCATCACCGTACTGGTTGAGCCGCTGAATACCTACCATGACCACAAAAGGGGCATTATCTCTGGTCCTCACCTGAGGCAACGGATCTGATCCGCGAGGTGAATCATCCGAACGTCAAGATGCTCTAAAATATTTACCATCAGCAGATCATAAAGGGCAACGTGATCCCCAACATCACGAACAACCTTGACTGTATCGCGCATCTGCATGCCGCAGGCCACCCCGGGCGTAACGAGCCGTACAACGGCGAGACCAGCTATAAGTTCGTCCCCGACGCCGTCGCCGCCGCAGGCTACAAGGGCGCCTGCGGCCTTGAATATATGCCGAAGCTCGATCCCATCGAGAGCCTGAAGACCGCAATGGATCTTTACGGTGACAAATAATTTCAAAACGCAAAGAAGCGCGTGCCGTGCGGCACGCGCTTCTTTCGTTTTATTCGTCGGCTTTATTCTCGAAGATCGAGGTTTGCGAGGCAAGCTCGCGATAGGGGATGCCGAGGTGGTCGTAGGCGAGGTGTGTCGCGCAACGACCGCGCGGGGTGCGTGCGAGGAAACCGATCTGAAGCAAATACGGCTCGTATACGTCCTCAATCGTAATTGCTTCCTCGCCGATCGTGGCGGCGAGGGTGTCGAGGCCGACGGGGCCGCCGCCGTAGAATTCGATGATGGCGCGGAGCATCCGTCTGTCGGTGTTGTCGAGGCCGAGGGCGTCGATCTCGAGCATTTCGAGGCCGTATTTTGCGACCTCCTCGGTGATGCTTCCGTCGCCCTTGACGAGGGCAAAGTCGCGGATGCGCTTCAGAAGGCGGTTGGCGATACGCGGCGTGCCGCGGCTGCGCGAGGCGATCTCGAGCGCGCCCTTTTCATCAATGGTGATGCCGAGGATCGAGGCAGAGCGGTGTACGATGCTCGCAAGCTCCTCCTTCGTGTAAAGCTCCAGCTTCAGGATCACGCCGAAGCGGTCACGCAGCGGCGTGGTCAGCTGACCCGCGCGCGTGGTGGCGCCGATCAGAGTAAATTTCGGCAGCGGCAGACGGATGCTGCGCGCGCTCGGTCCTTTGCCGATGATTAGGTCAAGGGCGTAGTCCTCCATTGCGGGGTAGAGGATCTCCTCAACCGTTTTTTGCAGGCGATGGATCTCGTCGATAAAAAGCACGTCGCCCTCGTTGAGGTTTGTGAGGATCGCGGCAAGATCGCCCTGCTTTTCAATTGCGGGCCCCGAGGTGGTGCGGAGGTTGACCCCCATTTCAGCGGCAATAATGGCGGAAAGCGTGGTCTTACCAAGCCCGGGAGGGCCGTAGAGAAGCACGTGGTCGAGCGAGTCCGCGCGAAGCTTTGCCGATTCAATATAGACCTTCAGATTTTCCTTTGCCTTTTCCTGCCCCACGTATTCGGACAGCGTGCGCGGGCGCAGATTGTTTTCCACCTCGTTCTCCGCAGAGAACTGCTCGGTGGAAACGATCCGATTTTCAAAATCAAATTCGGTGGTTTCCATAAATGCCCCTCCTTATCCCGCGAAGCGCTTGAGCGCCGCGGTAATGATCTGCTCGAGCGTCAGATTCTGCGTGTCGATGCCGCGCAGAACGTTCAGAATCTCCGAACGGCTGTAGCCGAGGACAGTGAGCGCGTCGGTCGCCTCCGCAAGCTTGCCCGAGGGGGCAGTGCTTGCCGTCTCCCGTACAGATACGGGCATCGAGGTGTCGGTGGCACCCGTCATCACGTCCTTCGAGATCTTATCCTTCAGCTCCAGCACGACGCGTGCGGCAGTCTTTGCGCCCACGCCCTGCGCCTTTGCGATGCCCTTGATATCCTCGGTGCAAACGGCGTAGGCAAAGCGGTCGGGCGTCATGATGGAGAGGATCGCCATCGCCGCCTTCGGGCCGACGCCCGAAACGCCGATCAGAAGGCGAAAGAGATTCAGCTCAGCCTGCTCCTTGAAGCCGTAAAGCTCCACACCGTCCTCACGCACCTGCAGATAGGTAAAGAGCTTTACCCTTTTATTCTCCATACCGCTGAGCGACTCGGATGTGTTCAGGCTGACGGTGAGTCGGTAGCCGACACCGCCGCAGTCGATCACAGCCGCCTGCGCCTCACGCAGGGCGAGCTCGCCGTTTACGTAGTAGAACATATTATTCTTCCTCTTTCCTTTTTCGTTTTTGAATACGGCGGATGACAAGCTCCGCCGCAAGCGTACAGAACAGCAGGGAAAGCCCGATCCCCGTCAGAATATTGCCGGTTTTATATTCCTCGGGCGCGTAGTGCAGGGTGACGGTATGCTCGCCGTCTGGAATATCAAAGGCGAGCAGGGCGTCCAGCACCTCGTAGGTCTCTGTGGGCTTGCCGTCAATGCTGACCTGCCAGCCCTTATCGTAGGCGATCGTCGTCATCAGGGTGTTCGCACCGCTTTTTGCAGTGACCTTACCCTCAATATGGGTGGGGGAGAAGTCGGTGATCACAAGACCGCTTTCCTTGAAGCTACCGAACACGTCACGGTAAAGGTCGGTATCGAGGGAGTAGATGAATCCCTCCGTCTGATCGAAGAACGCGCCGTCCTTATCGGTGATAGTGACGGTGATCTCTCCCTTCGTTCCCGATGGGATCCTGCCGAGTAGCTTCGTACCGCTCGTTTTATCGGTGAAATATTCGCCAAGCTCCGTGCCGTTATGGGCGATCGTTACGGTTCGGAAGTAGCAGCTGGGGGCGAAGAAGTAAAGCTCGCCGCCGTCGGAGAGATAGGGGAGGGTCAGCGTGCCGCTTTCGCCTTGTGTCACGGTGTAGCGATTGCCGCCGACGTAGAGGGAGCGGGTAAGATTCTCGGTCTTGGTCCTGCCGCCGACCTTGGTGAAGAGTGAAACGCTCTCGCCGTACATTGCCGAGACGATCGCATTCATTTTCGGGAAGGGGGAGCCGTAGTCGGCGTAGATCATGCCGTCGATGCGATCCTCGGCCTTTTCGGGAACATTGAGGTGTAGTTTCTTTACGTCGTCGCTGACGGCACAGCCGAGACCGAAGACGTAGGGGTTTTCGTAAACATCAACGTCGCCGACTGTCGTGACGTAGGTGTAGATCGAGGAGACGGGCTTGCCCTTTTCGCTAAGCAGATACTTGATATCAAGCAGACCGTCCGCAACGGCAGAGGAGCCTGCGGGATACATTGAATAATGCGATCTTGAAAGGATGCCGAGGTGATCGAGAAACGCGATCGTGTCGAGGTTGAGCGTTGAGGTCGAGCCTGAAAGTCCGTAGTAACCGAGCGAGAATGGCTCGTTCGTTTTCTTGCCGCCTGTTTTTTCCATGCGGTAAAAGCCGCCGTCCTTCTCCTTGACCGCGTCGACGGCATCCTGCCAATATTCCTGCACCTCGGTGTAGGAGGCGCGGGAAACGATCACGACGTCCTGATCAAGGCAAAGGCTCATATAGAGCCCCGACAAAAGCGTCTCCAGAATGACCGTCAACAGCAGAAGACGGGAAAAGAGGCGTTTTTTGTTCGGGAATCTGCGTGAAAACAGGAGCAAAAAACAGTAAAGCGCCAGAAGGATAGGGGAAACAAGCAGCGTGATCCAGGCGTAGCGCCACACGTGATCAAAGACTGCCGCTAAGACAAGAACGAGCGTATATACGGCGGCGACGGTCGGAAGGAAGGCGGCCCGTGCCCGTTTTATGTGGGTAAAAACCTCACACGCCATAACTACGAGCAGGAAGGAGAGCATAAAGGCATAGCGACAGTTCATCCAGATCGGCTCCTTGAAGCCGTGCCAAACGAGGTCGAGCATCCGGATGGAGAAGCACGCAAGGAAGGAGAGCAGTAACACGCCGTGTCCTACGCGTTGACGCAGGGGAATGCCGCGACAAGCGAAATAGAAGGGGATAAGGAGGATCGTCAGCATACCGATATAGGATGCGGGAAGCCCCTCGGGACGAAGCGTATCGTATGCGCCAAAGAAGAATTTTGCGAAAATATCAAGCAGATCGAAGCGCGAGGTGAAGGTATACACCGCCTCGGTAAACTCGGTTTTGCCGAAGGTCAGGGAATAATAAGCGGGAAAGAGCAGGCACGCGGTGCAAAGAAGCGCGATCGCCGAGCAGGCGACAACGCGCAAAACGGCAAATGGCAGATCGCGTGCGCGACGCGCCCTCGCAAACCAATAGTAGAGCGAGTAGAGCAGAACGAAGATGCAGAGCATATAGCCGATATAGTAGTTTGCAAACACGGCAATGAGAAAGCTGAAGAGGTAGAGCTTGTAGCCCCTGCCGTCAATGAGGTGTTCAAGCCCCAGAAGGATCAGCGGCAGAAGGGCGTAGGCGTCAAACCACATCGTGTTGCTTTGCAGCGTCATTACGAAGCCCGAGAGGGCGTAAAAGGTCGAGAAGATCAAAATGGCGGTACAGCCTGCCTTGCGGCGAAAGCGCGCATTCAGATAGACGCCCGCATAGAGACCCGAAAGACCGCACTTGATAAGGAGAATGAAGTAGATCGCTTCCGTAATCATAGATTTCGGGAAGATCGCAACGAGGTAGGAAAGCGGGCTTGCAAGATAATAGGCGAACATTCCCGTGAATTCACCGCCCATGGCGCGGGAGAAGGAGTAGACGAGCGAGCCCTCGCCGTAGATCCAATCACGGAATGCCTCAAAATAATAGACGTACTGAGCGTTGAGGTCAAGCACCAGCACAGAGCCGCCAACCCCGGGCAGACACCCCCACGCGGCGAAGATGATCATCATCAGAAGGAAGGGGGTGGCGAAGCAGAGTGCAAGATATGCATTCGGTCGCCGCGCGTGCAGATCGGCAAGACGGTCGCGGACGACTCCGTATCCGGTTTTCAGGTTGTCACGGATCTTCATTCGAAATCACCTTTCGAATGGATTTTTCGAGCGTTTCACGCGGCAGAAGGAGATCGCGACCGCAGCCGATGCAAACGATACGGATATCACTGCCTGTCCGAAGAACTCGAAAGTGCGAGTTGCCGCAAGGATGCTTCTTTTTGAGCTCGAGCGTATCGCCTACATTAAAGCGAATGATCTTCATCCTCTGCTCCTTTCTTTTTTAAAACGATTCGTTCACAAATGCAGTATCCTACGATCAGTACCAATGAGCATGCCGAAAGAACAAAACCGACAGTGGCTCCGCGTGTGCGGTAATTCAAAGTGAGGGTATGCGCCCCCTTTTTGAGCGGGAAGGTAATATAACCGTCTTGATCCTGCGTGAAGGGGGTGCATTCTCCATCAATCTCAAGGACGAAGTTTCCGTCAAACGGGATAAAAGTAAACGCTTGCATATCCGACGGGGCAAGAAGCTCCGCCGTGATCCCCGCACCGTCACGCTTGACGGTGGATGAGCTGTCAGAGAGCAGGGAGAGGGCAGTATCGACGTCCTCCTCCGATACGGTAAAGAAGGGGGAGAAGTTGTCGGGGAAATAAAGGATCGCGCCGTCGTTGAGCGTAAGAGAGATCTGATATTCCTCGTCCGCCTCGGGCGTGCCGATATAAAGATGGCCGTCCGTATAATCGAGGGCAGTGCCGTTGACCGTCAGGACGAGGCTTTGCTTTTCGGGAGAGGGAAGCTCGAAGTAGAGCGCGTCACCGTTCCCCTTGACCGAGAGCAGCATAAAATCCTTCGCGTTCTCGGCGCGGTACATCGTGTAACCTTCAACCGATTGCTGATCAAGCTCGTCCAGAAAGTTTTCGGGTCTTGTGTATGCTGGCACCGTTACGGGATCGGCGAGCGAAAAGGGTGTGCCGAGGACCGCCGAGATGCGTTCATTCATACGCACGGCGGCGGATACAGAGGAAATCGCCGAACCCGCACCGCAGGCGTACGGTGCCAAGCGTAAAAAGCGGGAGAGAGGGTCTACTCCCGTATTTTCGGGGGAGATGACGGAGGAAGCGAAGCCATCAACCGTTTGCAAGGACGGTGCGCGGTTAAGCGCAAGCGTTTCCTCTATGTCATCGTACGGCTCTGCCGTGCGCTCGTATAACAGATTCTTCGAGAGGGCATCCGCGCATAAAAAGGAAGAGATGCATACGGTGCAAAGGAGGGCAACGGAGGTATATCGGCGCAGTTTTGCCGACGTGCACTCAAAGCCGATATAAAGACAGACGGTGACGGCAAGCCCCGAAAGGATTGAGAGCCATACGCCGTAAATATCGTGAAGGATGTAGTAGGGAAGCTGATCTGCGGACAGAAATTGAATGTGTAGCTTTTGAAAAAGAGTCAAAAGAAGAAGCAGACCGCCGAAGGAGCATAAAGCAACGGCGCGTCCGCGCCCGCTCGCGCGGCGGGGCATCGCCTCAGATACGAACAAAAGCGCAAAGAAGAGCAAAAGAACGGCTCCGTAAGGCGGAAGATATCCAAATGCAAGGTTAAACGACAAAACCTTATAGATCGGAAAAAGAACAGCACCCGACAAAAGAATGAAAAGGAGTGCCCCCGCCGCTATACGGCGGAGCGGAGAGAGCCGCCTCGTAGCGAAAAAGACGGGCAAAAGCAAAAGCACGGGTGTGCCGAGCGAGAGCAAAAGCGCGCCTCCCTCGAAGGGTGCAAAGCTACCTGAAAAAAGTGTGGTCAAAGCAGATGAAATAGGAATTGTGAACCATCGGAAATCTGCGGTTGCCGATTGCTCCGCATACAAAAGGAGAGCGGGAATGACGGAGACAAGCGAGAGCAACGCGCCGCCGACGGTGAAGCCGATTGTGTAGAAAAGCACCGACTTGCGCCAGGGTGCTGACGCGAAGGCAAACAAAAGAAGGATCGCGAAAAAAAGGATCGCGCGCGGCTCTGATGCAAGGGCGAGTGCGAGCACGAGTGCGTAGACAGCACCGCCCCTTTGTTGCCTTGCAACCAAAAAAGTGAAGAAAAGCAAGGGCAGATAAAGTGCAAAATCCGAATACAAAAACGCTGTAGAAAGCGAAAGCGTAGGGGCACCCAGAGCATAAAGCACCGAAAATGTCGGCAAAAAAGCAATCGACAGGCGAGAAGCGCGACGCAAAAGGAGGGCGGTGAAAAGCCCTGCAGCTCCGCATTTCAGTGCGGAAATAAAGGACAGTGCCGAGATGATTCTGCTTTCCTTGACAAAGATTAAAAGGTAGGACAAAGGAGAGAAGGCAACGGAGAGCACGTCCCCCGCGCTCGCACCGCCAAGACCTGCGGCATAGAAAAGCGATCCGCCGTTTTTCAAAAAACGGTGAAAGGCGACGTAAGAGCGGAAAATGCCGTCGTCTGCGACGAATGCGGTCTTGTCGCCAAAGGGGGCGATATCAAAGCGCAGGAGTAAAAGCAGATATAGGAAAAAGGGGAGGAAAAAGCACGCCGCATACACGCCGTATTTCATCGCGCAGGGAATGCGGCATCGGTAGATCCTTATCGTCATTTTCTTCATAACTGCTCCGCCTGTTTTCAAAGTTACTACATAAGTATAATTATACGCGCATTTGACCCCGATGTCAAGCAAAACAATCGGCTCGGAAAATTATTTTTTACAGCAGACGAATTTTGACATAATCCGCACGCATCCTCGCATATAATGGTGGCAGTCGCTTCGGCAACGGACGAAAGATTTGAAAGGGAAGCTCAAATGCAGGTCGTATACGGTGATGTGTTGTTTCTGATCAATTTTTGCATGGATCTTATCGCGCTGAATCTGTGCGGCCTTTTGCTGCACGCAAGACGCCGCCGAATTCGGCTTTTTATCGCTGCCGCGATCGGCGGAGTGTATTCGGTCGCCTCGGTATTTTTTGAGGGGAGCGATGCACTGACGCTTCTGCTTTCCCTGGCGGTTGCTGCGGTGATCTGCGCGGTCGCTTACGATTTCTCAAGTCCGCGTCGCTTTTTCAGCATCATTGCCGCATTTTTTAGCTTGTCCTTTGCGCTTGGCGGTGCGATTACGGCGCTGTATCAGCTGCTTGCCCGTCTGTTCAAAGCGCAGAGTCTCTCTGCGCATTTCGGAGGGCGTATGACCCTGTTCATCGTAATATCCGCTCTTGCATCGGGCTTGGTCTTTCTGATCCAGCGTGCGCTTTCAAAAATGACCGAGCATACGGTAGCGGAGCTGTTGATCAGAATCGGAGACAAAAGCAAGCGTCTGAGTGCCCTGCTTGACAGCGGCAATCTCTTGCGCGATCCTGCGGGCGGGAGCCCTGCGATCGTGCTTCGTTTATCAAGCGTCGCAGAGATCCTTCCCGCAGATATACGCCGCTTCGCGCAGGGCGGTATGCACCGAATGATGGGGAATCTGTCAAGCGACAGTATGCGACGCATTCGCCTGATCCCCGCGGGCGGGATCGGAAGGCAGGAGCTTTTGCTCGGCGTGCGCGCGGACAGTATACGCATTTTGACGGTTCGGAAAAACGGAAGGACAGAGGAAAAAGAGGTGGAGGCGATCCTCGCACTTTCTTGCGATAACGATGCGGACCTTGGCGAATTTGATGCCATTGCCCCTGCATCCTTGGCGGCGTAAATCTTTATCTTTGGAGGATAGATATGAAACGGTTCAGGGCTTGGTTTTGTCGGATGTTCATAAAGCTGCGTTCCTTCTTTTTGCGGCGCAAAAGGAGCTGGGGGCAGGTCTATTACATCAATGGAAGTGAGGTTTTGCCCGCCCCCCTCAGTCAGGAGGAGGAGGCGGAGATTCTTGCGGCGCTGGAGGAGGACACCTCGCTTCGTGCCGTGTTGGTCGAGCACAATCTACGACTCGTCGTTTACATTGCCAAAAAATTTGAAAGCACGGGGATCTGTATCGAGGATCTGATCTCGATCGGCAGTATCGGTCTGATGAAGGCGATCAACACCTTCCGTGCGGACAAAAACATCAAGCTGGCAACCTACGCCTCGCGCTGTATTGAAAACGAGATCCTGATGTATATCCGAAAAAACAGCGCAAGGCGCAGGGAGGTCTCCTTCGACGAGCCGCTGAACGTTGATTGGGACGGAAACGAGCTGCTCTTATCCGACGTGCTTGGAAGCGAGCCTGACGTCGTATGCCGCCGCATAGAGGAGGACGAGGAGCGCAAAATGGTACGCGGCGCGGTCGAGGGGCTTGAAGAACGTGAGCGCGTGATCATCGAGCTTCGCTACGGAATGAACGGCGGGCGGGAAAAAACGCAGAAGGAGGTTGCGGATATGCTGGGGATCTCGCAGTCCTATATTTCGCGCCTTGAAAAGAAAATTATGCAAAGACTGCGCCGTGAGATGGCAGGGAAGCTCTAAAAAAGAAAAAACTTTTTTTAAAAACCCCTTGCAAAACTAAAAAACGTGTGTTATAATAGGGCGTATTGTGAATAAAATTCTAAGCGAGGTGTAAAAAATGAAAGCTGGAATTCATCCCGAATATCAGGAAGCAACGATCAAATGTGCTTGCGGTGCAACCGTTGTAACTCGTTCTGCTAAGGGCGATATGAACGTAGAAATCTGCTCCAAGTGCCATCCTTTCTTCACCGGAAAACAGAAGTTTGTTGATGCCGGCGGACGCGTTGATAAGTTCAAGAAGCGTCTTGAAATGGCGAAATAATGCAAGCAGAAAAAGGCGTGGGGTAAAACCTCACGCCTTTTTTCGCTGAAACGGAGGTTTTTATGGAACGCAATCAAACGGCACAAAAGGCCATTCTGGTCGGGATCGCCGCGAAGGCGGGCGACCTTTTGGCGGTTGAAAAGAGCCTCGACGAGCTTGAGCGCTTGCTGGAAACGGCGGGCGGAAGCGCGTTTGCCCGCTTGGTGCAGGTGCGGGATGCAATGGACGTGCGCACGGGGATCGGCAGCGGAAAGGTCGACGAGCTACGCGCGCTCGCTTCCGCGAACGAGATCGGGCTTGCGGTTTTTGACTTTGAGCTTTCCCCTTCGCAGATCCGCAATCTTGAGGACGCTCTTGACGGTGTATCTGTCATTGACCGCAGTATGCTGATCCTTGATATTTTTGCTCTTCACGCGGTCAGCGGAGAGGGAAAGATACAGGTAGAGCTTGCACAGCTCAAATACACCGCTCCGCGTTTGATCGGCAAGGGCGGTAGCCTTTCGCGTCTTGCGGGCGGTATTGGCTCGCGCGGCCCTGGTGAATCTCAGCTCGAGCTTGACCGTCGCCATCTGAAGCGCAGGATCGATGCGCTGGAGGCGCAGATTGCCGAAATGGAGAAAAACCGCGCCACGATGCGCGCGGCGCGTATAAAAAGCGGGATCCCCACCGCCGCGATCGTCGGATATACGAACGCGGGGAAATCCACGCTGCTCAACCGACTGACGAATGCGGGCGTGCTTTCCGAGGATAAGCTGTTCGCAACGCTTGATCCGACGACGAGGCGTCTTGCACTCCCGAGTGAGGAGGAAATCCTTTTGACCGATACGGTCGGATTTATCCGCAAGCTGCCGCATCACCTGATCAAATCCTTTCATTCAACGCTTGAGGCAGCGGCGCAATCGGATATTTTGATCCTCGTTGCCGATGCCTCGGATCCCGAGTGCGGCGAGCAGATTGCCGTTACGCGCGATCTCTTGGAGGAGCTCGGCGCCGCCGATAAGCCCACGCTTCTCGTCTACAACAAGTGTGACGCGGTCGACGGGGAGCTTCCGTCGGCACAGGGACAAACCGTCTATATGTCCGCGAAGGACGGCTCGGGGCTCGATGCCTTTTTTGCGGCACTCGAGCAGACCTTGGCGGCAGGAAAGCGCCGCCGCGAATTACTTTTCCCCTATTCCGATCAGGGGCGGATCAGCGGACTTTACGATGTGGCAAGGGTTGAGAGCGTCGAATACGCCGATGAAGGTATCCGCGTTGTCGCAACGATGGATGCAAAGGCTGAGGGGCTCTACCGCAAGTATATTGTCTGAAAAACGGGGGAACTTTAATGGAAGCATATACCACAGTGCGGCAGCACGGAACTGCCGAGATCGAGGAAAAAAAGTCGGTCTTTATCGGCAATGCCGCGCCGGTCGAAAGCGAGGCGGAGGCAATCGCCTTCATTGAAAAGATCCGTGCCTCTATGCCCGATGCGCGCCATCACGTCTACGCTTATCTTTTGCGTGCAGGAAATACGACGCGTTACAGCGACGATCACGAGCCGCAGGGAACTGCGGGTATGCCCGTGCTTGAGGTGCTCCGCAAGGCGGGATGCACCGATACCGTCATCGTCGTCACGCGCTATTTTGGCGGCATTTTGCTTGGAACGGGCGGGCTCTGCCGCGCTTATACCGCCGCCGCCGTTTCTGCACTCGGCGCGGCAGAGGTGGTGACACGTCGCCCCCTGACCGAGCTTGCTGTTGAGTGCGGATATTCCGAATATCAGAAGCTTTTGGCAGAGTTTCCCCGAATGGGAATTATGGTCGACGGAACCGATTTTGCACAAAACGTCCGCGTAAGGCTCGCCGTTCCCAGCGAGAATACGTCGATGGCCGTTGAAAAAATGACGGAAATCTGTGCAGGCAGACTCAAAACCGAGGAGATCGGCTGTCGCTTCGATATTTTTTCGTAATTACTAAGCTAAAAAAGTGTTTTTCAGTTTTTTGCCGTATTCTATAATTAAAATGTTAGTTTTTGAAAGGAGAGCGTATGGAAAGGATCAGTGATGTCTTTTTGAAAAGAGAAGCGGAAAGCCTCTCTCGCTATGCATTCCTCAGCGCCAACACGGCGGGACGAATGACCCCCTGCGAGCCGTCAGGTATGCGTACTGAGTTTCAGCGCGACCGTGACAGAATCTTGCACTCCAAGTCCTTCCGACGCTTGATGCATAAAACGCAGGTCTTTCTTTCACCGCGCGGCGAGCATTATCGCACGCGTATGACGCATACGCTCGAGGTCACGCAGATTGCGCGCATCATCGCCCGTGCGCTTCGCCTCAACGAGGATCTTGCGGAGGCTGTGGCAATGGGACACGATCTTGGTCATACCCCCTTCGGTCACGCGGGGGAGGTGGCGATGCGCCGCTGCTTTGATCCGGGCTTTGCACATTACGAGCAAAGCCTTCGCGTCGTCGATCTGCTCGAAAACGACGGAGAAGGACTGAATCTTACCTACGAGGTTCGGGACGGCATCGTAAACCACACGGGTGAGCATATGGCAAAAACGCTTGAGGGTGTGGTTGTCAAATATGCTGACCGAATTGCATACATCAATCACGATATAGACGATGCTTGCAGGGCGGGCATCCTTCATCCCGAGGATATTCCTGCGGAAATACGCAGCATCCTCGGCGACGGATATAGCGAGCGCATCAATACGCTCGTCAGTGCCGTGATCGACGGAAGTGCCGATCAACCAAGGATCGGAATAACCGAGCCTGTCGGCGCGGCAATGGATTCGCTCCGTTCCTTTTTGTACGAAAACGTATATTCCAACTCCGCGGCGAAGGCGGAGGATGCGAAGGCACAGGAGCTTTTACACCGCCTGTATGATTATTTTGTAGAGCGACCCGAGCAAATGCCGACCCTTTACTTCAATAATATTGAACGTGACGGCATCGGTCGGTGCGTTTGCGATTTCATTTCCGGAATGACGGACCGCTATGCGGTCGAGCTTTACAACAAGCTCTTCGTTCCGCAGGTATGGGGGCATAACGCATGATCAGAAACGAGGTTTTGAGCGAGGTGCTCGCACGCACCGAGATCGAGGGACTCATTTCGGGCTACGTAACGCTGCGCCGCGCTGGCTCTAATTTATCAGGCCTTTGCCCTTTTCACAGTGAAAAAACGCCGTCCTTTACGGTTTTTCCCGCAACGAATAGCTTTTACTGCTTCGGATGCGGTGCGGGTGGTGACCCCGTCACCTTCGTGCGCCGTGTTGAAAATCTCGATTTCGAGGATGCGGTCGAGTTTTTGGCAAAGCGTGCGGGAATTACCGTTTTACGGGATGAGGGGCGCCGTCGTGCGGACGAGCCCCGCTTTGACCGCAATCGTTTCTATGCGATGAACAGAGATGCCGCGCGGTTTTTCCACAGCTCTCTTTTTGCGGATACGGAGGATGCGCGGGCGGCGCTTGCTTACTTCAAAACGACCCGTGGACTCTCCGATGCGACGATCAAGCATTTCGGACTTGGCTACGCGCCGAACAGCTTTGACGCGCTGACAAACCATCTTTTGAAAAAAGGGTATACCGAAAAAGAGCTGGTTGCGGCGTATTTGTGCGGGAAAAGCGAGAAAAACGGCAAGCTTTACGATTCCTTCCGCAATCGCGTGATGTTCCCGATTATTGACGTAACGGGCAACGTGATCGCCTTCGGCGGCCGTGTAATGGACGACAGCAAGCCGAAGTATAAGAATACCTCGGACACCCCCGTATTCAAAAAGAGCAGGCATTTGTTTGCCTTGAATTATGCGCGACATACCTGTGCCGAGCGACTGATCCTCTGCGAGGGATATATGGACGTCATCGCCCTGCACGTCGCGGGCTTTACAAACGCTGTTGCGACGCTTGGTACCGCCATTACGGCAGAGCAGGCGCGCATTATGAGCCGATACACCAAAAAGGTCATCATCACGTACGACAACGATGAAGCGGGACAGTGTGCCTCCGATCGCGCAATCAAGCTGTTGGAGGAGGTCGGAGTTGACGTTCAGCTGCTCCGTCTTTCGGGCGCAAAGGATCCCGATGAGTATATCCGTACCTTCGGTAAGGAAGGATTTGCTAAGGTGCTGGATGCAAGCCGCTCGAAATTTGAGTATAGCTTTGAACGCGTGCTTTCAGCGCACAATATTGCCGTTCCGCAGGAGCGTATCAAGGCGTTGATGGAGCTATGCGGCATCATCGCGGAGATCTACTCCTCAGCACAGCGGGAGGTTTATATCAGCGAGGTCGGAAAGCGGCTGCAGATTGAGGATCTGAACAGCATTCGCACAGAGGTCGAGCGTATGCAAAGGCGTGCTGTGCGCGAGAAAAAGAAAAACGAGGATCAGAAGATACGCCAGAATACGGTCGGCTACGGCGACCGCGTCAATCCCGATTTTGCGAAGGATCCCGGAATTGCAAGAAAGGAAGAGGCGGTGCTTGGTCTTTTGATGCTTTATGCTGAGCATCGCGCGGTCGCCTTTGCCGATCCGCCGCTGTTGACGGAGGAGGATTTCTTCACAGCCTTCGGACGGCGCGTGTTCGCATTTATCCGCGATGCCGAGCTTGGCGATGGCTTTGAAAATGCGTCCCCCGATGCAGTATTTACACCCGAGGAGGTCGGGCGTATGATGAAAATGAAGCTTGCGAGAATGCAGCTGACCGAAAACGGAGAGGCTGTTTTCAGAGAAAGTGCCGAGCTTTTACGGCTTGACGTAGCAGAGCGGCGGGATAGTGAAACGGTATCTACCGTGGAGGATCTCGCGGCGTTTCTTGAGCGTATGCGCGGGAAATAGGATGAATTGTAAAAAAACGATACATAAAGGAGATAGGTATGAATACGGAAGACAAGAAGTATGATGTGCACGATCTGATCGAAGGCAACAAAAACGGCGGTCTTACGGGCAGCGATATGATGGAGGTGCTCGAGGATATCGATTACGACCTCGAGCAGATGGAAAAAATGTATGAAACGCTGGAGAGCAACGGCGTTGATGCAAACGAATACCCCGACGGAAGCCAATTCCACGACGTTGAGCCCGAAAGCGATGCCTTTGAAAATCCCGAGGAGATGGAAAAGCTTCTGGCACAGGAGGGTCTCGCGATCGACGACCCCGTGCGCATGTATCTTAAGGAGATCGGCAAGATCCCGCTTCTGGATGCAGAGCGTGAGATGTACCTTGCCGAGCAGATCAGCCTTGGCGATAAAAAGGCGAAGGATGAGCTCGTTGAGGCAAATCTGCGTCTCGTTGTCAGCATCGCCAAGCGTCACGTCGGTAAGGGAATGTTCTTCCTCGATCTGATCCAGGAGGGCAACCTCGGTCTGATGAAGGCGGTAGAGAAGTTCGATTACCGTAAGGGATATAAGTTTTCCACCTACGCGACCTGGTGGATCCGTCAGGCAATTACGCGTGCGATCGCAGATCAGGCGAGAACCATTCGTATTCCCGTCCATATGGTCGAGACGATCCATAAGGTATCCCGCACAGCTCGACAGCTTCTGCAGGAATTCGGACGTGAGCCTACAACCGATGAGATCGCACATAAGCTCAACATGACGGTCGAAAAGGTGCGCGAGATCATGAAGATCGCGCAGGACCCCGTTTCGCTTGAAACTCCGATCGGTGAGGAGGAGGACAGTCACCTCGGTGATTTCGTGGAGGACAACGATTCCCCCGCGCCTGCTGAGACAGCGTCCTATTCGCTGCTTCGCGAGCAGCTTTGCTCGGTGCTTCACACGCTGACCCCGCGTGAGGAATCGGTTCTCAAGCTCCGTTTCGGTCTTGAGGACGGCCGTCCCCGCACGCTTGAGGAGGTCGGTCGTCGCTTCAACATCACGCGTGAGCGTATCAGACAGATCGAGGCAAAGGCGTTGCGTAAGCTGCGTCACCCCAGCCGTTCCAAGCTTTTGCGCGATTATCTTGATTATTGATCTAAGGCAAAACAAACAAATGTTTTTTATGGTTTTTGTTGATTCTGTAGGTTTTTTAGGAGCAATTGCACAAAAAAACGCATTTGTTTTGGTCAGTAGTTCCTAAAAAATACTACCGCAGAAATACAAAAGCCTGACGAGAAGAAAAAAAACTGCCGATCCTTGTAAATTTTGCTTGACATTCGGCAACTTTTTGTGTAAAATATATAGAGTATTGATATATGTGATAGGCGAACACCCTTCACTTGATTCACAGGAGGATTACAAATGAAAAAACGGCTTGTATGCCTGTTGCTCGTGCTTCTGATGCTGCTCTCGACCTTACTCGTGGCTTGCGGCAACTCCGATGAGGCGCCGAAGGAGACGCAGAACCGTACGGCAACAACGTTGAATTTCTGGATCATTTCCGAGAACAAGGTCTCCGCTACCGCAAAGGCGCTGATTCAGGATGCCTTCAATGCGTATACGGAAACTACATATTCCACGCACATTGAGTTTAAATTCCTGACCGAGGATGAATACAGAACCAAGCTTGACGCAGAGATGGCTGACGCCAAGAGTAAGTGGGGCGGCTATATCAGCGGCGACGGAAGCACGATCACGACCTCGCTTGGACTTACCTATCCTGCAGAGGCAGACGGACAGGTTGACATCGTTCTGATCACGAGTGAGGAGATGCTTCAGACCTACGTAGAGCAGGGACATCTTCAGTCGGTCACGAAGAGTGTAAATGAGAAATTCACCGAAATGAAGAGCATTATCAAGGGCTGGCTCAATTGCGCAAAGATTAACGGCGAGTACTATGCCGTACCGAACGCAAGCTTTGTCGGTGAGTACACTTATTTGATGGTAAACCGTCAGGTTGCGGATCATTTCCAACTGAATCAGAGTGATTTCAAGACCCCCGGCGACATTGCTAAGCTTGTAAACGACTTCCTGGAGTACGGTTATTCCGAAAAAATCGACGGAAAAACGGTCGTTCCGATGCTTTCTTCCTTCGAATATCCTACTGTTCGTTATTGGTCGGCTGACAACGCTCCCTCTATGATGGGCTCGCTCTATACGGCAGGGGACGGCTATGGCTACGGTGCTATCATTTCGAACCTTTATGAGAATGCCGATTACCGTACCTACCGCGAGATGATCAAGGCACTTGATGCGAACAACGCCTACGTGACCGACAGCGAGACCGAGACCTTTGCGGCAGCTGTTGTGAAGGGTGATTATGAGAGCCGCTTTGACTATCCCGAGGATGAGTATTACCGCATCATTCTCGACTACCCCCGCCTGACAGAGGAGGAGGTATTCGACTCAATGTTTGCAGTCTCCACCTACTCGAAGGATGCCAACCGCGCGATGGAAATCATCAGCGAGCTGACGACCGAGACCGATCTGCGCAACCTTCTGCAGTACGGTATCGAGGGAATCCACTATGAGGTAGACCCCACCCACGAGAATCTGGTTTCCTTGATAAAGGAGGTTCCCGCCGATCAGCAGTATCTGATGAACATTGAATATACGGGTAACGTTTTCCGTGCATATGCTTGCACCGATTACGGTATGACCGCCAATACGATGGCCTATCAGCGTCAGCAGTACGTTGAGAAGAGACTCGACGTTTTCTACGGGTTGGACGAGAGCGCCTTTGCGACGATTCTTGAGAATCAGTACGACAATGCAAAGCTTATGCGTTGCGTAGAAAAGGCAGCAGATTACGAGAAGCGCCTCGCCGCTTGCGAAACGCTTGCAGATTATCAGGCAGAGCTTGATGCGATCGTTCTTGAGATTAAAGATGAGCCTTGCTTCGATATGATTCGTAAAGACCGTGACATCAACGACCAGGCAGATCCTTCCACTTTGGCGGGTGCGATCCTTTTGTGGGTCCAGAACGCCAAGGCGAACGCAGGTCAGTAAAAACAAATTAACCGGACGGATCAAACCGTCCGGTTTTTTGTGATAACGAGTTGTTTGAGGAATCAGCAGGTTTGTGTAATCTCCGGCCGACTCTTTGCTTGCAGAAAACATATGCCGGGCATACGGCGCGATCGATAGCAACACGAGACAATCGGCAACGAGTAAAAACAAAATGGCATCACCGCAGAGTCAGTTTAGCACAGAATTAAAAAAAATTTCGAGTGACGCGCTTTGCTTGTGATAGGGAGCTGAGGGTTGTGTGCTGCTTTTCATTCTCAAAGCCACGGAATAGCATCAAAAAAACGCTTTTTGAATCCTAATATAATTGACAAACGGGGAAATCGGTGTTATAATATAGTATCTATTATACTCGAATAATGTAGTTTTGCGCATTGTTCGGATCAAAATTTCTACGCAGATAGCGATGGAAGGCAGAGCAAAACGGCTGATAGAGGGCTTCGCATATCTGTGAATGAGGGGGTAATCATTATGGCTAATCAGACTGCAAAAACAACGAATGAAACCGTTCCGACGACGGAGGAATTTCCGCTGATCCAAACTAAATTTGAGGCTTATGCCGGTAGTGAACCATATCTTTTCGTGAGTTATTCTCATCGAGACACAGCGAAGGTGTATCCTATTTTGGATGCCTTGCATGATAAGAAATACCGTATCTGGTACGATGAGTCCTGCGAGAACGGAAATGATTTCAGAGATGAGCTTCGCCATAGGATCGAGGCTTGCTCTGCGGTCGTGCTGTTCGTTTCCAAGTCCTCTATGTCCTCTCCCTTCTGCGGTATGGAGATTATTGTAGCGCGTGAAAACGGAAAGAGACTGTATCCGATCTATTTGGATGACATTACCTCGGTTCCGCCCGCATTTGAGATTCTCCTCGCGAACACTCACCACAGCACGACGGAGAATATGGATAAGCTGATGAAATCTATGGTCAGAGATCTTCCCGCAGAAGCGATGGACAGATTGACCTTGTGTGACGGAAAACTTGAAAAATGCGAGGATAACGGTAAAATGATCGACGTCGACGAGGGTG
>JAFTLE010000011.1 GCA_017452895.1 Clostridia bacterium | reverse complement strand
CTCGGAATTATCCTTTTGCTTTTTATCGAATACTTCTGTATTTTCGTTGGTTATTCCATGGGACTTCAGGGGCTTTTGATCCCGCTCGGCATTGCCCTGCCGTTGATCATAATGTTTGCGGTTGGCGCGTATATGGCAACTTTTGCCGCCTACTTTAAGGTCAAGGAGATCATGATCGATCCGAAAATGCGTCCGAATGAGGAGGTCGCGGCTACTGATCTGGAGTAGCTGCCCCGCCGATTTTGATCAGCTCCGAAACGGTGACGAAACGATATCCTTCCTTTAACAGCTCGGGGATCATGATGCGCAGCGCCCCGATGGCTTGACACCTGCCGCCGACGAAGTCGTGCATCAGAATGATGTCGCCTGCACGGATGCTTTTAATAACGCCCTCTGCGATCGTTTTTGCATCCTTCCCTTTCCAATCATACGTGTCGACACTCCAATAGATCGGCGTGTATCCGCATTTTTTAAGGATCGTGTCAAGCTTCTCTCCCCGCATTCCCTCGGGCGGTCGGAACACACGCGGAACGACGCCCGTCGTATCGCGGATCGCACGTTCACACAAAAGGATTTCTTCCGCAAGGGAGGAATCCTTTATTTTATTTACGTTACAGTGCGTGTAGGTATGATTCCCGATCTCGTGCCCCGCCTCCGCTACACGGATCGCCGCAGCACCGTAATACGCCAGATTTTCTCCGATCTGAAAAAACGTCGCCTTGATTCCGTATTCATCCAGCACAGCAAGGATCTTATCCGTATAGATCGGATGGGGGCCGTCGTCGAAGGTCAGGGCGATATATTTTCCATCATTCGGAATTTTATCGTACCCCTCGGCTCTAAGGATCACGCACGTAAAAAAAGGAGAAAGCGCGAGAAAGAGACATAAGACCGCTATTGCTTTTTTCACGCTTTTTCCTCCTTACGTCTTATTTTGCGGTTAATTCATCAAGGGTACCGAATCGGTAACCGTCATTCTTCAGGGCTAAGATTACGTCGGACAGTATTTCAGCGTTTGTCTTTGAGGTCGGATGCAAAAGCATAACCTCGCCGTTGTGGGTATTGTCAAGGATGATTGACATCGCTTTATCGCGGGCAGGCTGGCGCTGATTGTCCCAATCCGCGTATGCAAAGCTCCAAAATACCGTTTTGTATCCAAGCTCGCTTGCCCATTTCAGGGTCTGCTCGTTGAATTTTCCCTCGGGCGGTCTGAAGTATTTCGTCATCTCTTTTCCAATTTTCTCGCGATATAACGCCTCCAAGGCGGATAGCTCCTCAGCGAGCTCCTCCTTGCTTTTACAAGTCGTCACGTCACGGTGATTTTTCGTGTGGTTGCACACGAGATGCCCCTCTTTCTCCATTCGCCTGACAAGCTCGGTGTCGTGTAAAATGATTTGATCCAACACAAAAAACGCGGCAGGAACCTCTTCTTTTTTCAAAACATCGAGTATTTTGGAGACGTTTCCGTTTTCATATCCGGCATCAAACGTGAGATAGATCACCTTTTCCTTTGCATCGTCACCGTGCTTTTTATCGATATAATAAGCATCGTACTGCTCAAGCATTTCTAAATTGTGATCAAGGGTCGGTTGCTTATGCTCCCGATTCCGCTTCACGTACCATCCGGGCGGCGGACGGTGCGCACCGACCGTGATCACGACGGCGCTGAGCAACAGTAACAGGGTAACAAGCCCCGAAAGCAAACGTATATTTTTCTTCATATTGCACACTCCCATTTACGATCGATCACTATTATTATCGCATTGAAAAGAGTGCGCAAACCAGGAAAAACTTAGAATAACAGAAAAAGCACCGCATTCGCGGTGCTTTTTGGCACAATTATTTATACTTGCGCTTTCTGGCTGCTTCAGACTTCTTCTTGCGCTTGACGCTGGGCTTCTCGTAATGCTCACGCTTACGAAGCTCAGTAAGAACGCCGGATTTCATGCACTGACGCTTGAAACGACGGAGAGCGCTGTCCAAAGACTCGTTCTCTTTTACTCTAACTTCTGCCATCTATATTCCCTCCCCTCACAATGGGCAAAGAGATTTAAAATCTCATATGAATTACAAAAGCCATTATACTCCAATTTTTCTATTTTGTCAATAGGTTTTCGAAATTATTTCTTTTGAAAGTTTTTTGCCGCGGTTAGTGTATTTTTCAGAAGCATTGTGATCGTCATCGGTCCAACTCCACCGGGAACAGGGGTCATAGCGGATGCGATCTCCGAAATTGCCTCATAATCCGCATCACCGCAAAGCTTTCCATCCTCCATGCGGTTGATTCCGACATCGATGACAACGGCACCGGGCTTCACCATATCGGCGGTGATGAATTTCGGGCGACCGATCGCAACGACGAGAATATCGGCATCTTTCGTAAAGGAAGCAAGATCCTTCGTGCGGGAATGGCAGACCGTTACGGTCGCGTTTCTTTCGAGCATCAGAAGTGCCTGCGGCTTCCCTACGATATTACTACGCCCGACCACAACGCAATTCTTTCCTGCGGGATCGATTCCATAATAATCCAAAAGCTCCATTACACCCGCGGGGGTACACGGCAAAAAGCTGTAATTGCCGATCATGATCTTACCTACGTTCTGCGCGTGAAAAGCATCCACGTCCTTTTCGGGCGAAATGTTAGCGATGACTCTTTCCTCGTTGATGTGCTTTGGCAGAGGGAGCTGTACGAGAATACCGTGAAGGGCGGGATTTTCATTCATTTGACGCAGAAGCGCCAGAAGCTCCTCCTCGGTCGTGCTTGCGGGAAGCGTGTGCACCTCGGAGTACATTCCGACCTCAGCGCAAGCCTTGTGCTTATTGCGCACGTAAACCGCGGACGCGGGATTGTCGCCGACCATCACGACCGCGAGCCCCGGAGTAACTCCCGTCTCGCTTTTGAATTCCTTTACCTCCTCTGCAATCGTTTGACGCACAGCCGCAGAGACTTCTTTTCCGCTGATGACTAACATAGTATAACCTCACTTGTTTTTTAAACGTTTTTCCTTTAAATCTTTTACCAAATGATAAATTAAGAGCCCTGTAAAGACAACGAAGCACAAAAGGCCGACGAGAAGCGAGACCTTCAGATACCAGACCTCCGGCCAGCCGAATGCCTGACCGAGATAAAGGCTGTCAACACGCAAATATTCGATGAACGCACGTCCGAGTCCATACCAGGCAAAGCACATATAAAAGATCTGCCCGTTATATTGCTTGTGCTTATAAAACAAATTGACCAGAATAAACCCAACGAGATTCCAAACCGACTCATACAAAAATGTTGGATGCACGTAGATCGTTTCAAATCCCGTCAAAAAATTGCTAATACCCATTCGCCACGGCAGCGTAGTTTCGGCACCAAACGCTTCCCCGTTTGCAAAATTACCCCATCTGCCGAGAATCTGCCCGATCATCACCGCAGGACAGACAAAATCAGCAAACTGCAAAAAGCTGATCTTTTTGATCTTGCACACGACGAATACCGTAATGCCGCCCGCAATGATCCCGCCGTAGATAGCAAGTCCCACGTTCCAGATCGCAAAAATATCAGACAAGGAATCCCGATATGAATCAAATCTGCTGATCACGTAATAGAGTCTTGCCCCGATCACGCCGAAAAAAATCGTGAACAGGGCAAAATCAAGGACCGTATCAAAGGATATCCCGCTTTGCTTTGCGCGCCAAGCCACGTAAAGAACGGCGAGCAGCATACCAATTACAATGATCAATCCGTACCAAGCGACGTCACGCTGCCCAAACAGGGAAAACGCAACGCTATCGATCTCGAACTCACCAATGCCGAGTCCCGGAAATGAAATTACCGAAGTTCTTAACAATGAAATCCCTCCTTTATAATTCGTTCAGCGGTGCAACAATTGCGAGGGTAAAGCGATCCTCGTGATATAACTCACGCATCAGCTCTATAACCTCCTCGTAGGTCAGCTCCGCAATCAGATCGCCGATCTTCAAATAATCTACATCGAGAAACAGATAGTGCAAAAAGGAATTGGCGATCTCCTCCGTGCTGTCAAAGCCTCTGATATAGTCTGCATAGTTACAACGGCGCAGACGTTCAAAATCCGTCTTTGACGGCGGGCACCGTTTCATTTTATCTAAGTGTGCGAGAATCGCTTCATACACGGCATCGGGATCGTCCGACTCGCCCGAAATCGCATTATAGGCGCAGTTGCTGTACCATTCGTATTCGACCGTAAAATCATCCTGCAAGAGTCCCTTCTCGTAAAGCTCACCGTAAAACTCCGTCGAGCGGCCGAAGAGCAGATCATTTAAAATATCCATTGCGAGTGCGCGCCGCGCCTTCTCACAGGGATCTAAAGGAAGGTTGACATCCTTTATTCCAATGGCGAATTGAGGACGCGAAACATCCATTTTCAGCACTTTTTTCGAGGCAGAAATTCCGTTCCCCTCCAAAACGGTCGGCTGCTCGATACAGAAGCTCGATGCCTTTTGAAGGACTGCGTCGGCAACCGCCTCGACTGCTTCGGGATCGACGTCGCCGGCAATCACGAGCGCCATATTGTTGAGATTGTAGAAGGTGTGATAAGCGCGATACAGAATATCGGGCGTGATCCTTGCAATTGATAGAACGGTGCCAGCAACGTTCAGGCGGATCGGGTGCGTTTGATAAAGATTCTCAAGCATTGCATAGTAAAGACGCGAGCCGGGATGATCATCATACATCCTTATTTCCTGGGCAATGATCCCCTGCTCCTTTTTCACGTTTTCGTCGGTAAAATAAGGACGCCCGACAAAATCGAGCAGCACGCGCAAGGAATCGTAAAAGCGGTCTGTTGCGGAGAACAAATATGCCGTTTTCTCGTTGGAGGTATAGGCGTTTGCGTTTGCGCCGTTTGCGGAAAAATGCGCAAACGTATCGATCCCATCCTCGTTTTCAAACATTTTGTGCTCCAAAAAATGCGCAACCCCGTCAGGTACGGTAATAAATTCTTCATTTTCCTCCGTACGGAAGGTATTGTTGACCGAACCGAATCTCGTGGCGTAAATTGCGTAAGCACTCGCCAATTTTTTCGGGAACACGTAGATCGGAAGCCCGCTTTTGTGACGCAGGTAATAATACTTTTCTCCGATCCGCTCATTTTCAAAAACAGTCCAGTTATTCATCATCCGACTCTCCTTCCGCAAGGGCAGATTGAACGTCGCCGTGCAAGAAATAAACGGTATCAAGTGAAAGAGTGTTCGAAATGCGGATCACGTCATCGCGCGTCAGAACCTTTAGACGCAGCAAGCGCTGCTCGGGCGTTTCGACGTTTCCCTCAAGCATGCGCGTCATAAACCACGCCTCGACTGCGCGCGGGTTATCGTAAATACCGCGATAGGAATTCTCGATCGAACGCACCGCGAAAGCCAGCTCCTCGTCTGTGAAATCCCCTTTTTGAACGGCTTCGAGCTGTGACAGGATCTCATCGCGTGCAAGAGAATAATTTTGATTGTCTATTCCCGCGGAAGCAAACAAAAGACCGTGTGGAGCGTTGAAAAAAGAACGGCACATATAACACAAATGCAGACGCTCCCGAACGTTCATAAAAAGCTTCGAGGTCGGTGCGGCACCAAATAGCTCGTTAAAGAGACGAAGCGCAACGCTGTCAGGACTACCGCCCCTGATCGGCGTTCGAAAACCAAGCACCAATTTCCCCTGCACTGCTTGCGCGTGTTCAACGACCTCGTGCACCTTCTCTGCTGTATGCGCCATTTCAATGTCGGAGGCGCAAAAGACACGCGGAGAGAGCTTTGACGTGATAGGAAGAAGCTTATCCCTGACCTCGGCGAGCGGCATTGAGCCGACGAAGAATATTTCAACACGAGCGTTTTTTATAATGTCCTCATATACTTCAAAAAGGCGGGCGGGCGTGATCCTTTTCGTATTTTCAACGGTTCCGCCGGCATCGATTGCGGCAAGCTCTCCCTTGCACATCTGGTCGATACAGCGCTTCTGTGCATAGCGCCCCTTATGATTGATCAGGGAATTGATCTGATCGATCTGATTCTTCTTTTCGCTTTCTACGTAAGACGGAAGAAAAGCGCCGTCGCAAATCAACGGATCAAGGATCGTGTCATACAGAAGCCCTACCGTGTCGGAAAATATGTCCATCCCGTCCATAGCGTAACGGTTGTCGAGAATATCCGCTGAAAATCCGATCAAATGCAAATTGCCGTGCTTGTAGCTGTTATAAGCAATCTCGGAGGCATAAAGCTCCTCGAGGCGACGGCAAAGCAGTGTCTGCTCGGGATACTTACGGCATCCGCGACGCATAACGTTGATCAGCAGACTCTTTTCGGACGCGGTCTGCTCAGAGAGCGGCGTGATAAAATTCAAGCACAAATAATTCGACTTGAATCGATCGGTTTGCACAACGTTAAGAAAAACGCCCTCCAAAAGCTGAATTCTTTGATGCTCCATAACACACTCCAAAACAAAATATAATATATTCTACACTATTTTTGAAAAAATAGCAATACCAAACGAGAAGTTTTGAGAGAAGTTTGGAAACTATTCTTGACGATTCTGTTTTTTTGTGTTACAATAGTCGGGATTATAAGTATTATTCTAAAGAAGGAGCTATCAAATGAACGACAAGATCGTAACACGCTTCGCCCCAAGTCCGACGGGCTATATGCATATTGGCAATCTGCGCACCGCGCTTTACGCCTTCCTGATCGCAAAGCACGCAGACGGCACCTTTATTCTTCGTATTGAGGACACCGACAGAGAGCGCCTTGTAGAGGGTGCTACGGACGTCATCATAAAGACCCTTGAAATGACTGGGCTTTCCTACGACGAGGGACCTGACGTTGGCGGCGACCACGGTCCTTACATTCAGTCGGAACGCCGTCCGATCTATAAAAAATACGCAGAGCTTCTGGTAGAGCGCGGCGCCGCGTATTACTGCTTTTGCTCCAAGGAGCGCTTAGAGCAGCTGCACGAGGAGGATTCAAACGGCGGATACGACCGTCATTGCCGCGACCTCACCCCCGAGGAGATTCAAAAGAATCTTGCCGCAGGACTTCCCTACGTCATTCGTCAGAGAATGCCGCTTGAAGGAAGCACCTCTTATGTTGACTCCGTTTTTGGCGAGATTTCGATTGACAATGCCGAGCTTCAGGACCAGATCCTTCTGAAGGCTGACGGATATCCGACCTACAACTTCGCACATATCGTTGACGACTATCTGATGGGTGTCACGCACGTCGTGCGCGGCAGTGAGTATCTCCCCTCGACCCCTAAATATGCTCTCCTTTATGACGCGTTCGGTTGGGAACGCCCCACCTACGTGCATCTCCCGCTTCTGATGGGAAAAAACGAGGACGGAAGCGTATCGAAGCTTTCAAAGCGCCACGGTGCTGTCAGCTTCCAGGACCTTGTGCTTGACGGCTATCTTCCCGAGGCGATCGTAAACTACATCGCTCTGCTCGGATGGTGTCTGAAGGATAGCGAGGCAGAGTTCTTCACCCTTGACGAATTGAAATCCGTCTTTACCATCGACGGCATCAACAAATCCCCCTCCGTATTTGATTTCGATAAGCTGCTTTGGTTCAATGGCGAATACATTCGTAAAATGCCCTTCGAGGATTTCAAAAAATCGGTTTCCCCCTTCATCAAAACAGCTCTGCCTGAGAATATCAACAAAGATTTGATGCTTTCGCTCGCGGCAGGTCGCTTGAATAAGCTCAGCCAGATCGACGATATGATCTCCTTCTTTCTTCATTTGCCCGCTTATGAGACCGATCTCTTTCTTAACAAGAAGAACAAGGTAACTCTGGAAAATGCCCCCGTCATTCTGAAGGCGGCACGCCCGATTCTCGAGTCGCTCGATGACTGGAGCAACGATACGCTTTACAGTGCTCTTCTTCCGCTCGCAGAATCGCTCGGCGTAAAATCCGGTGCGGTCATGTGGTGTCTGCGCATTGCGGTTTCGGGCCTTTCCGTCACTCCTGGCGGCGCGACCGAAATCATGGCAGTAATCGGCAAGAACGAGACGCTTTCTCGCCTTGATACCGCAATCTCCAAATTCTGATTTTCAAAAGAACCCGATTTTCGGGTTCTTTTTTGCAATTTTTCAAAATCATCTTGCAAAAATTCTGTTTTATGATACAATAATAATATGTGGATGAGATCATCTCACGATTGAACGGAATGGACGGTAGTTTAACAATGACAAACGATCTTTCTGCCAGAATAGAGGCGTTGATGCCTAGCTTCTCAAAGGGTCAGCGGCGCATCGCGAACGCCATTTTGAACAATTACGATAAGGTCGCATATATGACCGCCGCAAGGCTCGGTGTGATGGTCAATGTTTCCGAGTCAACCGTTGTTCGCTTTGCAAATGAGCTGGGCTTCGGCGGCTATCCTGAGCTTCAAAGAGCGATTCAGGAGCTTGTGCGCGCAAAGCTGACCCACAACCAACGCATCGAGATCTCTAATCTTCGCATCGGAGACGGCGACGTTTTGGAAAAGACGCTCCTTTCCGATATCAGCAAGATCCGTTATACGCTCGACCATATTGACCGCAATGCGTTCGAGTCCGCGGTCAGCGCACTTGTAAAGGCGCGTAACATCTACATCTTGGGCGTCCGCTCCTCTGCCGCCCTTGCTTCTTTTCTGAATTTCAACCTGAGTCTTATCTTCAGTAACGTAAAATTTCTTCAACCCTCCAGCAGCAGCGAGGTGTTCGAGCAGATCATCGAGATCGGTGAGGAAGACGTGCTTTTTGCGATCAGCTTCCCGCGTTACTCAACGAAGATCGTAAACGCTGTTAAATACGCGCGCGCGGAAAACGCAACCGTGATCTCCCTGACCGACAGTGCGGTCTCGCCTATTGCGGAATACGCGACCTGCCTGCTCACCGCGCAAAGCGATATGGCATCCTTTGTCGATTCCTTGGTAGCCCCCCTCAGCATCATCAACGCGATCGTCGTAGCCGTTACCAAGCAATGCGAGACGGAGGTAATAAAACGCTTCGACCGTTTGGAACGCATCTGGGATGAATATGAAGTCTATGCAAAAAAATAATTTACCGAATGTCGCCGTGATCGGCGGCGGTGCCGCAGGACTGATGGCAGCAGGCTTTGCCGCCGCTGAGGGGGCGCGCGTGACGGTGTTTGAAAAGAACGCAAAATGCGCACGCAAGGTCGCCATCACGGGAAAAGGCCGCTGCAACCTGACAAACAACTGTACAACGCAGGAATTCTTGCAAAACGTGACCAAAAACCCGCGCTTTCTCTACGCCGCGCTCTCCGCGCTTGATCCCTTTGCAACAATGGAATTGTTCGAGGAGCTTGGCGTTCCACTGAAAACAGAACGCGGACGGCGCGTTTTCCCGGTATCCGACCGTGCATTTGATATTGTTGACGCGCTCTTGCGCCACGCAAAAGCGGCAACCGTCGTCAACCAAGCGGTCGATTCACTTTCCTGTACCGACGGATGCATCAAAGGACTTTATACGCTTGACGGTGTATTTCACCCGTTTGACGCAGTAATCCTTGCGACGGGCGGAAAATCCTATCCTGTCACGGGATCGACCGGTGACGGGTACAGAATGGCATCGGCGCTTGGTCACACCGTGACACCGCTGATTCCCTCCCTCGTCCCCTTGACGAGCAAATCGAAATACTGTCGCGATATGCAGGGTCTGTCCCTGAAAAATGTCGGTATGCAAATCAGAAACCGAGAGAGCGGAAAGGTGCTCTTTGAGGATTTCGGAGAGATGTTGTTTACCCATTTTGGTCTCTCGGGACCGATGGTACTCAGCGCGTCGGCACACCTGACGGGGCAGGATCTCAGCGCGCTTTGCGCTGTTTTCGATCTGAAGCCCGCGCTCGACGAAAAGACGCTTGACGCGCGTCTGCTTTCCGATTTTTCCAAGTATGCCAACCGCGATTTCATCAACGCTTTGCACGACCTTCTGCCTGAAAAAATGATTCCCGTTATCGTCGATCTCACGAAGATTGACGGCAGGAAAAAAGTCAATTCGATCACCAAGGCAGAGCGACAAACCCTCCTCAAAGCCCTGAAGAGCTTTTCCATCCCCCTTCTCGGCTTCCGTCCCATCGAGGAGGCGATCGTAACCTCCGGCGGTATTTCCGTCAAGGAGGTTGATCCCAAAACGATGATGTCAAAGCTGATTTCCAATCTATTTTTTGCCGGTGAGATTCTGGACGTAGATGCTTATACCGGCGGCTACAATTTACAGATCGCGTTTTCAACGGGTGCGCTTGCGGGCACCTATGCGGCGCGAATAAACGGAGGAATTATATGAAAATAGCAATTGACGGCCCCAGCGGTGCGGGCAAAAGCAGTCTCGCACGCGCCGTAGCGAAAAAGCTGCAGATCATCTATGTGGATACGGGTGCCCTTTACCGCAGCCTTGGTTACTACGCAAAGGAGCACGGTATTTCGGCGGATGATACTGCTGCCGTAATCGCAATGCTTCAAAACGTCAGCCTCGAAATGAAGTTTGAGGGGGGCGAACAGCATATCTATCTTGACGGCAGGATCGTCGGAGATGAAATCCGCACGCCCGAGATCTCAATGTATGCCTCTAAGGTCTCTGCAATCCCCGAGGTGCGCACCTTCCTTCTCGAAACGCAAAGACAGATCGCACGCACGAACGACGTCATTATGGACGGGCGCGACATCGGTACGGTTATTTTGCCCGATGCCAACGTCAAGATCTTTTTGACCGCATCGGATGAGGCACGTGCAAAGCGCCGCTTGGCGGAGCTTCTTGCGCGCGGGATCGATACGACCTTCGAGGACGTCCTTACGGATATGCGTCAGCGTGACAAAAACGACAGCTCGCGCGCGGTCGCCCCTGCGGTGCAGGCACCCGACGCGACCCTGCTCGATAACTCCGATATGACGGCGGAGGAAAGCGTTTTGGCGGCAATCGACATCATACAAAGAAAATTGGCCGAAAAAAAAAAGAAAACTAAGTCTACCTTTTACACTCGCCTTCATTTTTTAGTGGCAGGGCTGATCCGGTTTATTCTGCGTGTCAAGCCTGTTGGTATCGAGAACGTTCAAAACGGCGGTGCCGTGCTTTGCTCCAACCACATTTCCTTCGCAGACGTCATTGTGATCGCCGTATCTCTTCCCCGCAATATCAGGATGAGATTTCTTGCAAAGGCGGAGCTATTCAAAATTCCCCTTCTCGCCCCGCTGATCCGCGCGCTCGGTGCATATAGACTTGACCGCGGAGGTAGCGACGTTGGCACCATCAAAAAATCAATTGAAATTGCCAAATCGGGTGAGATTGTCGTAGCTTTCCCGCAGGGACACCGCTATACGGGGCAAAATCCCGCCGACACACCGATCAAAAACGGCGTCGGTATGATCGCATACCGCGCAAAGGTTCCGATGATCCCCGTATGTGTGAAGGTGAAGGGAGCAAAATACGGACTCTTCCGCCGCGTCAACGTTATTTTCGGACAACCGATTCCCTACGCAGAGCTTGGCTTTCAAAAAGGCGGCAGCGACGAATACCGAAACGCCACAGAGCAGGTATTTTCAAAGATCTGCGAGCTTGGTGGCTACGTGAAGGGTGAGGAGCTGAAATGACGGTCACAGTTGCAAAAAACGCGGGATTCTGTTTCGGTGTCAAGCGCGCGACCGATTGCGTGGACGAGTTGATTAATAACGCGGCCCCCGGTGTAAGAATCTATACGCTCGGTCATCTGATACACAACCGCATCTACAACGAAACGCTGGCGGCACGCGGTGTTCTTTCCATATCAAATGACGAGATTGAAAGAATCGCCGCGGAAAGCGACGCTACAACCGAAACAATCCTTGTACTGCGTACGCACGGAATCTCAAAGCAGATTGAAGAAAAGATTCGTTCGCTTTGCGAGCGCTATCCAAAATTCAGTTATCTCGATATGACCTGCCCCTTCGTCAAGCGTATCCATAACATTGCTGAGGAAAATACATCAGATGATAGTTATTTCGTCCTGATTGGCTCGGCTGAGCATCCCGAGGTACAGGGAATTATGAGCTACGTACGGGGCGAAAATTTGGTCGTTTCCGATGAGGATGCATTGGATCAGCATCTTCAAAATCAAGATTTTTCCCCAAAACAGGTAATTCTCGCGGCGCAAACCACCCAAAAACTGTCCGCGTGGAAAAAATGTCAAAAAAAAATCAAAAAGTACTGTACAAATGCAAAAATTTTTGATACAATATGTAATGTGACGGAAATGCGTCAATCAGAGGTTGAAACGCTATCGAATGACTGCGATCTTATGATCGTTGTCGGCGGACGCGACAGCTCGAACACGCAAAAGCTCTACGAGCTGTGTTTGAAAAATTGCTCCCGTACCATTTGGATCGAATCAGCGAGCGATCTGCCTTTGAATGGCGTAAGGGCCGCACATATAGGAATTGTCGCAGGGGCTTCCACACCGCGCGACATTATTACGGAGGTATATATGGCAATCAACAATGCGCAAAGCGAAAACTTTGCAGAAATGCTGGAAGAATCACTCAAATCTTTACATACAGGAGAAACAGTTAACGGCATCGTAACGGCGATCTCGGATAAAGAGATCTACCTTGACGTCGGTGCGAAGGTAACGGGTGTGATCCCGTTCGAGCAGATTACTGACGACACGACGCAGAAGCTCTCTGAGCTGTTCAAGGTTGGAGATGAAATCACCGCATTCGTCATCCGCGTGGATGATGGAAAGGGTGTCGCTACCCTTTCGAAAAAAAGAATCGACCAGGACAAGGGCTGGTTTGAGCTGGTCGAGCTTTACAACAGCGGTGCTGTTGTTGAGGGGACTGTTACGGAGGCTGTCAAGGGCGGCGTGCTGATCAAGCTTTCCTGCGGCACCGTATTTATTCCCGCATCCCATACGGGCGTTCCGAAGGGCGGCGATCTTTCCACGCTCGTAGGCTCGACGCAGAGAGTCAAGATCATCGACATCAACGAGACCAAAAAGAGAGCACTCGCTTCCATTCGCGTGATCCTTTCCGAGGAGCGCCGCGCTAAGGAAGAAGCATTCTGGAGCACGCTTGAGGTCGGTCAGCACTTCCTTGGCAAGGTCAAAAACCTGACCAACTACGGTGCATTTGTCGATCTTGGAAGCGGCGTTGACGGAATGGTCCACAACACCGAGCTTTCCTGGAAGCGTATCAAGCACCCCTCGCAAGTCGTCGCCGTCGGACAGGAGATCGATGTCTTCATCAAGGATCTTGATGTTGAAAACAAGCGCATCTCTCTCGGCTACAAGACGCAGGAAATGGACACCTGGTATCAGTTCACCCAGAAATTCAGCGTCGGCGAGATCGTTGATGCCAAGATCGTCAGCATGATGCCCTTCGGCGCATTTGCAGAGGTTTATGACGGAGTTGACGGACTCATCCACATCTCCCGCATTTCTCAGGAAAAGATCGAGAAGCCCGAGGATGTCCTGTCGCTCGGTCAGATCGTAAAGGTAAAGATTACCGAAATCGATGATGACAATCGCCGTCTCAGCCTGTCGATCCGCGCACTTCTTGACGAGGCACAGCGCGCCGCAGAAAAGGCAGAGCGTGAGGCTGCAGAGAAGGCTGAGGCAGAGGAACGCGCCCAGCTTGAAGCTGAAATGGCACCTTACATCGTAAAGACCATCGACTAAATCATTAAATTCGAAGTGGGATCGCGCAAGTGAATCCCACTTCTCTTTTATTTTTTAAAATTCGGCTTTTGCTATTGCTTTTTCCATTGTTTTGCTGTATAATATATTTATATTTGGTTTTTTGGAGGATTCTATGGGCAACTACATTTCATTTATCATCATTGGTCTTGCAATCGTCGCTATGTATTTTCTGATGATCAGACCGCAGAAGAAGCAGCAGCGTGCTGAGGCTGAAATGCGCAACTCCCTCGGTGTGGGGGATGAAATCACCACCATCGGCGGCATCGTCGGTCGTGTTGTGGCGGTAAAGGAAGAGACTGTTACGATCGAAACCAGCAAAGACAAGACGAAGATTCGCTTTGTAAAAGCGGCGATCCGCAGCGTAGACGTAAAGGCCGCTGATGCAAAAGCGGCAAAAAAGGCTGCAATGCAGGCAGCGAATGCCCCTGCACCGAAGGCTGTTGAGGAAGCTCCCTTGAAGGAAGATGCTCCTAAAAAGGCAAAAAAGGAAAAGAAGGAAGCGCAGGCTCCCGTCGCAGAGGTTGCAGAACAGCCCGCAGAGGCTGCTGTCGAGCCGACCGCTGAGGAAGCATCCGATAACAAAGAGGCTTGATTCTGTCATAAAGAAAAACACTCCCGAATAGAATGAAGTAATTCTGTTCGGGAGGTTTTTTATGGAAAAGCTGAAGATCGTGAAAAAAGGAAGACAGTCTCATGAACACAGCTTATTTGGCAGTGCCGCGGGCGGCATGCTGGGTGCGTTGTTCTTTGCCTGTGCCTTGCTATTGCTCTTTGCACTGATCGCTTATAAAAGCAAGGATCCGACAGGATCGCTCACAATCTTCTCTTACACCGCATTAGCGCTCTCCTCGCTCTTCTGCGGGATCGTTTCGGGACGGCTTCGTCGGCGGCAAGCAATTGCCGTCGGGCTTGTCGGTGCCGTTTTACTGCTCTCTGTTTTAACGGTTCTCTCTTTTGCTTTTGGGGGCGGCAGTCTCCCCTTTTGGAAAACCGTGTGTCTGTACGCGGCGGTGATCATTCTATCAATCATCGGGGCACTTTTTACAGGGCGTCCGCGAGAAAGAAAGCATTCTATAAAAAGGCAGTGAATCACTGCCTTTTTTCAATATCAGCACCGAGCGCGCAGAGCTTGTCGGTAATGCTTTCGTATCCGCGTTCGATCAGTTCTGTATTGTGGATCACGGTCTTCCCGCACGATGCCAGCCCGGCAATGATAAGGGCAGCCCCTGCCCGAAGATCGACTGCGACAACGTTACCGCCGTAAAGGGTTGACGGTGCAGCGTAAATCTTCGTACCTACACGGCGAAGCGACGCTCCCATTTTTTGAAGCTGTACGGCGTATCGAAAGCGTTCTTGCCAGATGTTCTCCTCTACACTTCCGCCGTTTTCGGTCAGGCAAAGCAAAACTGTGTATAGGGGATGAAGATCGGTCGGAAAGCCTGGCGACGGCGCAGTTCTGATTTCCGTTCCAAAGCGTTTGCCACCCGCACTCAACGTGACCCCGTCATCCTCCTCGCGAATCAACGCCCCCATCTCGTAAAGCGGTTGTACGATCGATTCCATCGAAGGATCGAACTGCCCCTTTACCTTAATCTCTCCTCGCGTTACAAATGCTGCCGACAAATAAGTTGCCATTTCGATCACATCATCGATGATCCGATAGCCGCATCCGTGTAGTTTTTTTCCACCGCAGACCCTCAGAACAGAGGTTCCGATCCCTGATATCTCAGCACCGCATGCGCGCAAAAATCTACACAGATCCGACACGTGGGTCTCGCGTGCGGCGTTGACGATCACAGTTTCTCCCTCTGCCGCAATTGCCGCAAGCACCGCGTTCACGGTCGCACCAACTGAAACGATTGGAAAAACGATCGTGCTACCGCGTAAACGTTCGGCTGAAACGGTGATCCGATCATCTTCTCTTTCACATCTTGCACCCAATTTTTCAAACGCAAGCAGATGCAGATCGATCGGGCGCGTACCGAAATCACATCCGCCTGGCATCGGCAATTCTACCCTGCCGAAGCGCCCAAGCATCGCCCCCATTAAATAGGTACTGGCGCGCATTTCTCCGACCATTGACGGAGACGGCGGGCGGAAGCATGCAAGATCGGTGCTGATCTCATATAGGTTTTGCTTCTTTTTTACTGAGATCCCCAGTTCCCGAAGGATTGAGAAGCTAAGCTGAACGTCGCGGATCTCCGGGACGTTTTTAAGAAGAACACGATCCTTCGGAATCAAGATCGTTGCAAATAAAATCGGAAGGGCGGCATTCTTTGCTCCGCTGACCTTGACCTCGCCGCAGAGACGATTGCCGCCAAAAATAACCATCTCGCTCATGAAAGCAGAATTTTCACCTCCGTGATAAAGCGAATGCCTCTGCTATCATCATACTGCAAGATGGTTTGTTTGGTTACTGTATTTGATTTTGAAAGTAGGCGACCGCAAGGTCAACGACAAGACCGTAGCTTTCCACGCCGGGTGTCCCCTGCACCGTAAGATAGGCGTCGTTGAATCCATTTGAGATATCGCCGATCATATTGTTTTCATAGTCTGCAAGAAAGCTCTGATAACCGTACAGCTCACTACGTATCGTGGAATTGAAGCTGAGCGTAAGGTCAGTGTAAGACTCGGGATCCGCCGTGTAGAGCGCGATGCTGACGTATTCGAGCAGATTCATATATCCACAGTAACGGATATAAGGATGCTCTGCCTCGATACACGCGAGGAACGCGACGAAATTCGCTTCATCTTCCCTGGCAATCCCGCGCTGGTGTGCCAGCTCATGGGCGGTCGTATAGACCTGAACGTAATCGGGATAGGCAGTATTAACGTTTGCCTCACCTGTGAAAAAGGAATAAACACCTGTAATATGCGTGTATACCATTGGGCGGCTCAGAAGAATAGGCTTTGCAGGCACGGAATACGTATGCAATCCGTCGATCCTGCCGACCAATCGCTGGTAGGAATCGATCAGCTGCGCATTTAACTCCTCGAAGGAAAAGGGCATTTCGGAGCTTCCGTTGGAATGATTCTCAATTTCGTTTTCAAGTGCCTCGATCTCGTCGACAAGGATTGCCGCCGTGGTATAAAGCGATTCGCCGGAAACAGGTGCCCGCTTTAAGGAAACCCGCTCAGCAAGCGGACTGGTGGAATACCCCGCCGCAAAAGTCAATACGAAAAGCAAATAAACGGCACACGGAAGTGACAGAAAGACAAAGAACAATGCCCTACGATATCGGCGCAAATTGTGGATCGCACAAACAAGGATCGCCAGAATTATAAGGAGCGGCAAAACGACAGTAAGCAGGATCTCTGCCACCGAAAACGGGATCCACCCCGTCAGCCTTGCCAAAAGAAGGCGAAAGAACGCACCGACGCTTCGGTTAAAAAGATCCGATACGGTCATTGATAAGCGAAAAAGAAGATGCAGAGTCCCCGACAAGATCAAAGCGATAAGGGAAAGACGAAAAAACAAAGGCGTTCTTTTCAATTTCGAATACAATTTCATTCCATATCTCCGCAAATATTCAGTTCTATATATAGGACCTCCTTGAAGGTGTCCTTTCTTTTCATAATTCTCATCATCTTTTCGCCGTCGCCCTTTTCAAAGTCGATTCTGAGGGCGATCACCTCACCGCACAATTCGTTCACGGGGATCTTTTACACATGTAAAAAGGCGTTTCGTTCATCGTTTTTTTTTGAAAATCGAGGTAGATTTAGGAAGGTATTCAACGGCAAAGGGCAAAACTTCGCCCGTGTTCAAAAAAGTGAAAGACTACTCTACGCCACATTTGTTTGCCTCATTCAGCCACTCATCAACGCACTCCTGCTTGGGGGATTTACCGTATTCCTCCTTCGGGATCCCAAGCTGCCACTGTGCTTGCTCGTGCCACGCACCGACAGAGTAGATTCCGTAATGAATAAACATGCCAAAGCGCTCTTGATTGAATAACATAGTCATCTCCATTGCTTTTAAAGATCCGATATTCTTTGAGGAAAAAAGGCAAAACTAAGAGCGGTCGACCGAAATCACACACTTGTATTTCTGATCCAGCTCCGACACCTTGGAGCGGACACGGTCGCAAAGCGCATCGTCGGTCATAGGAATATCAAAAGAGGCCTCAAGATCAAATATTAAATTAATGTGTGAAACGCCATCCACAAAGCGGAAATCGTGAATATTCAAGCTTGGATCAATCGATCGAACGACTTGAACAACCTGCTCACGAAGCAGAAGGGTTTGCTCGTCGTCAACAACGATCGGATCCATATGAATGGTCGCAATCACATGCATTTCACGGTTTAGTCGCTGCTCCACAAGATCGATCGTATCGTGCATTTCGAAAAAATTACGATTACCGTCCACCTCTGCGTGAAGCGAAACCATCGCAAAAGAAGGCCCGTATTGATGAACGACAAGATCGTGTATGCCAAGAACGTCGGGATATTCCGCAACGATCGCTCGAATCTTCTCAATCTGCTCTGCCTTCGGCGACTCACCAAGGATCGAATTCTTGGTGTCATTGAGCACCTTCACACCCGCAACGGCGATCACAATGGAAACGCAAACGCCGACGTATCCGTCGAGATCCACACCGCTGATTCTCGAAATGACAAGGCAGATCAGGACTGCAAGGCTTGAAAGTGCATCCGAAAAGCTGTCAAACGCAGTCGCCTT